>NZ_JBEZUT010000230.1:0-13852 GCF_040636595.1 Kitasatospora sp. NPDC036755 | reverse complement strand
TCCAGGAAGGGGGACGGGTGCTGGGCATGGGGTCGACTCCTCCACCGTAAAAGCGCCGACGGGCCCGCCCTCGCCCGGCTGTCCGCCCTCGTGGCCGACGGCCGGCTGACCCTGCGGGTCGCCGACACGCTGCCCCTGGAGCAGGCCGCCCACGCCCACCGCCGCCTGGAGGCCGGCGGCCTGCGCGGCCGCCTGCTGCTGACGCCCTGACCGGCGTCGCGGGGAACGCGGAAGGCCTGCTCCCGTCACGGGGCAGGCCTTCCGCGATGTGATCCGCGTCACGGCGGGGCTGCGGCAACAGCGCTCCGCCCGGAAAGGCCGTCCGGGTCGAGGGGAAGGACTCTCGGTCCGCAGTCTTCCCGCCGGCGGCTCTTCGACCAAGCGGGCCGGACGACTTCGGACACTCCCGGACAGCGGCCCGCCGCGAGCAGCCGCGATCCCGGCGCCGCGGGCGCGGGCGGGCGGACGGTTTCGGACGGCTTCGGACACCCGGGTGGCGGACCGTCCGTCACGGTGTCCGGACTCGTCCCGACGGCCGGTCACATCGCCTCGGCCCGAAGCCTGTTGAGGGCCTCCGTGCCGCCCGCCCGGGACTTGCGCGCGTCGTCGCGCCCCGCGCATGATCTGGCCCAGCCACCCGCCGGGTGGCCCCGGGGACGGCAATCCCCACGTCCGGGTCAAGGGTTCAGAAGGGACCACTGTGCTGCTCGAACTCCGATGCGCGGTGCGGCGCACACCGCCGCCCGCCGAAGACCCCGGGGGCTCCGGGGGCTCCGGGAGCTCCGGGGGCTCCGGCCCGCGGCGCGCCGCGCTGTGTGCCGCGCTCCTCGCGGTCGCCCTGGCCGGGGTCGTCGCCCTGGTCGTCCTCGGCTACGCCGTCGAGGCGCTGGTGACCGTCATCGTCACCGCCGCCGCCGAGGCCTGCGGCGCGGCCGCGCGGGGGCGGCGATGAGCGCACGCGAGGAGTTCACGTCCGAACTGCGCAGACACCGCCTGCGTGGGCCCGACGCGACCGTCTCGGGACTCTCGGCCAGGAGCGGCCTGGGAACCGCGTTCGTGGCCAGGGTGTTCGAGGGCGACGCCCTCCCCAAGGAGCCGCCCACGGTGGCACTGCTGGAAGCGATGGACGTGAGCGATCGCGACCGACAGCACATGCTGATCCTCCGCGAGAGAGCGCTGAGGGAAATGCTCAACGCCGAGCCGCCCACACCCAAGAGGACCCCCGCCGAGCGCCCCGCCCCCGACTGGCGCGTGCCGGTCCCGGCCGCGGGCGAACCCGACCCGGTGATGTTCTCCACCGTGCGGGAGTTCGTCGCGGGCCTGGAGGACGTCCGGGTCTGGGCCGGCGAGCCGTCGCTGCGCCGCCTGGAGGAGCGCAGCGCGCGGCTGCACCAGCAGCGGCCGACGGCGTACGGCAGGGTCCTGCGGCGCAGCACGATCTCCGACATGCTGAACGCCTCGGCGCTGCCGCAGATGGAGAAGGTGCGGCATTTCCTGCAGATCTGCGGGGTGCGGGACATCGACGCGTGGGTGTACACGTGGCGGCGGGTGCGGGCGATGGAGAAGGCCGCCGCGCGTCGGGCGGCCTGAGCGGGTCGGCGGCCGCGGGGCGGGGCACCGGGGCCGCCGGGGCACCGGGGGCCGGGTGGCCTGGTGGGTGCGGTGCCCCTACTGGTCGGTGGCCGGTTTGGTGTGGAGGACTTCGCGGGCCTGTTCGGCGGCGCGGACGATGCTTTCGCTGATGTAGTCGAGGAAGCGGGCGATGTTCTCCAGGCGGGCGGCCGCGGGGGTGTCGGGGCCGAGGACGGCGACGCCTTCGCGGGCGGCCTGGACGACGCGGTCGTTGGCGCGGGCGCTGGCGATGACGGACTGGTAGTAGAGCTCGTCGTCGACGATGTAGCGGTCGCGGCGGCGTTCGTCGCGTTCGCGGCGTACCAGGCTCTGGCTCTCCAGGAAGGCGATGGCCTTGGAGATGGAGGCGGGGCTGACCTGGAGGCGTTGGGCGAGTTCGGCGGCGGTGAGGCTGCCGGCGTCGGTGGTGGACAGGCAGGTGACGACGCGGGCGGCCATCCGGTTGAGGCCGGAGCCCATGAGGACGGTGGTGAGGCGTTCCTCGTAGGCGGCGACGGCTTCGCTGTCGCGTCCGTGGGACTGGGGGCCGGCGGGTGTGGTGCCGGGGGTGGTGGGGCGGCGGCGCTGGGCGCGGTGCTCGGTGGCGCGGTGGGCGAGGTCGGCGCGGTAGGCGTGGGGGCCGCCGTTGCGCATGACCTCGCGGGTGACGGTGGAGGTGGGGCGTTCCAGGCGTCGGGCGATCTCGGCGTAGGGGAGGCTGTCGGCCAGCCCCAGCGCGATCTGCTGGCGTTCCTGCTGGGTGAGCCTGCCTCCCGGCATCGCGTCTCCTCGGTGGTGGTGGGCGGGCGGTTCCCGGCCGTCGCGTCCCCACCATAGCGTTCACCTTTCATCCATTGCAATGATCGACGTCGCTTCCGTTGCGTTACCCGACAGGTTCGTTGCAACAGTTTCCCGCTATTCACCTGCGGTGATGCAGTTTTGACGCAACGAACTAGTTGCCGGGATCTTGAAAGCAACGTAGCGTTTCCAATGTCGGAAACGCCGACGGGCCGTAGCGCACAGCGCATCGCACACCGCACACAGGAGCAGCACCATGCAGAAGTTCGACACCCCCGCCCCGATCACCGTCGTCCTGGACATCCCCGGCGGGCGCGTGCGGCTGATCGCCGCCGAGCGCACCGACACCACCGTCGAGGTCCACCCCGCCGAACCCGGCAAGAACCGCGACGTCCAGGCCGCCGAGCGCACCGCCCTCGCCTTCGAGGACGGCGTGCTGCGGATCACCACCGCCCCGGCCGGGCACCAACTCCTCGGCCCCACCGGCTCCGTGGAGGTCACCGTCAAGCTGCCGGCCGGCTCCGCCGTCCGGGGCAGCGCGGCCGCCGCCGAACTGCGCTGCGTCGGGCGCCTGGGCGACGTCGCCTTCGACGGCGCGTACCGCCACACCAAGGTCGACGAGGCCGCGAGCCTGCGACTGACCGCCGTCGACGGCGACATCGAGGTCGGCCGCCTCACCGGACCCGCCCGGATCGCCACCGCCCGCGGCGACATCCGCGTCACCGAGGCCCACCGCGGCACCGTCGAACTGAACACCCGGTCCGGGAGCATCACCGTCGGCGCCGCCCCCACGGCCTCCGCCGCCCTGGACGCCGGCACCGGCCACGGCCGCATCGACAACGCCCTGCGCAACGACGGCACCACCGTGCTCGACATCCGCGCCACCACCTCCCGCGGCGACATCACCGCCCGCAGCCTCTGACCCCGCCCGCGCGGGGCCCGACACCCTCCAAGGGGGACACCATGACCATCCACTCCGCACCCCCGTCCTCGACCCGCCCGCCCGCGTGGAAGGGCATGGTGGCCGTCGACGACACCGCCCTGGCCGTCACCGACACCGGCGGCACCGGCGTGCCGGTGCTCTACCTCAACGGCCAGTTCGCCACCCAGGGCTACTGGCGCCGCGTCCTGGGCGACCTCGGCCCGCGGTACCGGCACATCACCTACGACGAGCGGGCCCGCGGCCGCACCTCCAAGCGCTCCGCGGACTACTCCTTCGAAGCCGCCGTCCGCGACGTCGACGCCGTCCTCGCCGCCCGCGGCGTGGAACGGGCCGTGATCGCCGGCTGGTCCTACGGGGCGTTCGTCGCCGCGCACTGGACCTCGCGCAACCCCCGGCGCGCCATCGGCGCCGTCCTGGTGGAGGGCGCCGAACCGTACGACTGGCTCACCGAGGACCTGGAACGGCGCATCCGCCGCCAGTTCCGGCTCTGGTACCCGCTCATGGTGCTGCTGCGCCCCACCGGCCTGACCCCGCGGATGAGCCACCGGCAGATGTCCGAGTGCAACATCGAACTGGGCAGGATCGGCAGCGCCCGCGCCCTGGGCCCGGTGCTGGACGCCATCACCGTGCCGACCCGCTACGTGCTCGCCTCGGGCGCCTCGCTGGGCAGCAAGGGCGACGAGCAGGAACTGATCCGCGCGGCGGTGCCGGCGGTGACCGAACGCAACCCGCACATCAGGCTCGGCGCGAAGGTCGCCAGCAACCACGACGCGATCCTGAAGAAGGACTTCCGCGCCGTCGCCGACGCCGTGCGCGAGGTCACCGCCCTCGACCGCCCCGGCACCGCCGGCTGAGGGCAGGTGGTGACCCCGGCCGCCCCCTTGCGATCATGAACGCACGGGCGAGGAACCGAATCCGCCGTCCGGCCGGTGGCCGCTCGCACCGTCCACCGCGACCGGCCGGCTGCCGGAGCTGTGCGGCGACGGCCCGACCGGGTTCATGCCGCCGCCGATGCCCGACGCCGCCCGGGTGCCCAACGCCCTGTACGAGCACCGGGCCGGGCCCACCGCGGTGTCGTACCACGAGCAGCGGCAGGCGGGCCCGGCGGACGGGAGCATCCCGCGCGACACCGTGGCGGGCGTCGACTCCGACGCACCGGGCCTCGTCGTCACCGGAGGCGACCCGGGCCGCGCCGAACACCCCGGCCCGCACTGGCAGCGGCTGCGCCGGGCGGAACTCGCCGAACGCGCCGGCGACCCCGTCGCCCCCCAGGGGCTGCCGCCCTCCCACGCCTGCTTCCCCTCCGTCAGGAAGCGCGGCAGCCGGCCGGTCGGCCTCCTCCCGCCCGCCCTCCGAGGGCAGCCTGGACCGCGAGACCTGGAACCGGCTGACGGCCCTCCTCCTCGCCCACAGCCCCGCCGGCCCCGACACCCGCTGCCTGAGCGGCGCCGCACTCCTGTACGACAACCTGGAGAGCCACTTCAGCCCCTCCGACCTCCGGGCGGAGGACCACTCCCGGATCCTGTGCACCGACTACGACCTGTGGGGCACCAAGGTCGCCGGACCCCCCGCGCTGATCGAGGCGCTGCTGACCGACACCGAGATCGAGGCCCTGCGGCTGCCCTGGGCCCCCTGACCGCCCCCCTGACCGCCCCCCCTGACCGCCCGTCGGCCGCCGGGGGGGCTCCGGGGGCCGGGGCTTGGCGGGGGCCGGGGCTTGGCGGGGGCGGAAATGGCGGTGCGCGGAACGGGCCGGCTGGGCACACTGGGTCGATGATCGCCGACCACTGGCCCCTGCGGGGGCTGCGCGTGACCACGCCCCGCCTGGAACTGCGCCTGCCCACCGAGGACGAGCTCGCCGAGGTGGCCGACGTCGCCGCACACGGCGTCCACCCGCCCCGGGAACGCCCCTTCCTGACGCCGTGGGGCGAACTGCCGCCGGCCGAACGCGCCCTCCACGTGGTGCAGTCGCACTGGGCGCGCCTGGGCCGCTGGACCGCCCGGGACTGGGCACTGGACCTGGTCGCCTTCCACCAGGGACGCCCGGTGGGCATCCAGGACATGCGGGCCAAGGAGTACGCCGTGCGGCGCGAGATCGTCTCCGGCTCCTGGCTCGGCCTGGACCACCAGGGCAAGGGCCTGGGCACCGAGATGCGCGCCGCGATGCTCCACCTCGCCTTCGCGGAACTGGGCACCCGGTCGGCGACCTCGCTCTCCTTCACCGACAACCACTCCTCCCTGGCCGTCTCACGCCGCCTCGGCTACCGCGACGACGGCATCGACCGCGACGTCCTGGACGGACGGGTGGTCGTCTCCCAGCGCCTGCGCCTGACCCCCGAGGCCTGGGCCGAACACGCCCGTACCCCGGTCACCGTCACCGGCCTCACCGCCGCCTGCCGCCCCCTCTTCGGCCTCCCCGCCTGACCGACGCCCGGCGGTGGTTCAGCGCCGCCACTCCCAGACGCCCGGCGAGGACTCGAGGACCTCGCCCGGCCACGCCGTCCGCACCCGCCCGAGCAGTCCGCGCTGCTCGTCGATCCACCCCTCCTCGAGGCACAGCGGGATGAACACGCGGACACCCGACCTGCCCGGATCGAAGACGGAGCACCCCCGGCATCCGACGCCCCAGCACCCCCACCCGCACCCGCACCCGGAAACCGCTGCCACCATCCGAGAGATCGATCAGATCCCCCCGTCTCCCCCGCCCTGCCCATCCCGTCCCCGACCGCCCCGGCCGATGCTGCAGAACCGGCCCTCACACCACAACCGACTTGCCCCACCCAGGACCGAAGGCCCCCGCCACCTCCCGACACACGACACCACCGGCCCGGGCCCGCCGGCTCGTACACGAGAAGTCGGCCGGGCCGACTTCTCACGCACCCCGGGGGCGAGCCCGCAGAGGGCGAGGACTTGCCGAAAGTGCCGCGCCGTCCCCAACAGAGTCGCCACAGCCCGGCCCCACGCAACACCGGCGCCACCAACCCCCGCACAGGAAGTCGACGGAGCCGACTTCTCACGCACCCCAGGAACGAGCCCCCGGAGCCACAAGACGAGAAAGAGGCGGGCACCACCACCGGCAGCACCTTCGACCACACACGCCCGGCACCACGGGACCCCGCGCCAAAAGTCGGCCGAGCCGACTTCCCGTACGCCCCAGGGCCGAGCCCGAAGGCTGATGGCGGGCGGGCCGAGCGGCACACACGAGGACGACGCCGCAGGCGCCCGCGCCAGAAGTCGGCCGAGCCGACTTCTCGTGCGGCACGGGTCAGGGGATGCAGGGCGGCGGGGAGAACCGTGCGGTCGGGCAGATGGGGGACGCCGGGAGCAGCCGCGCCGGCGGTGGGGTAGCGGCCAAGCAGCGCACGCAAGGGCGGCCCGCCGCCTCGTGCGCAGGAAGTCGGCCGGGCCGACTTCTCACGCACCCCAAGGGCAAGCCCGCAGGGGCGAGGGCTTACGGAAGGTGCCACGCCATCGCCGGCAGAGGTGCGGCAGCCCGGCGTGCGCGACACCGGCGACGTCAACTCCGGCACAGGAACGGAGGACGGCGAGAAGGGTGGTGCGGGGGCGCGGATGGGGGACGCCGGGGCGCGGGAAGTCGGCCGGGCCGACTTTCCGCGTGTCCGGGGTCAGGGGTGAAGGGCGGCGGGGAGGGGGGTGAGGGTGGGCAGGTGGTGGATGCCGGGGGCGGTCGCGGCGGGAGTGGGGGTGGCGGTGGGGGTGCGGTCGAGCCAGAAGGGGCGGAGGCCGGCGGCTCGGGCGCCGAGGGCGTCGAGGGCGTAGTTGTCGCCGACGTGGGCGACCTGGTGCGGGGGCAGGCCGAGGCGGGCGCAGGCGGCGAGGAAGATGCCGGGGGCGGGTTTGGCCTCGCCGTGTTCGTCGGAGCAGACGATGGCGGTGTCGTCGAAGTGGTGCAGCAGGCCGGTGGCGTGGAGCTTGCGGCGCTGCTGGGCGGTGGAGGAGTTGGAGACGATGCCGAGGCGGTGGGTGCGGGCGAGGGCGGCGAGGACGGGGGCCGCGTCGGGGAAGGCGCTCTGGGCGGCGTCGCGGTGCGCGGTGTAGCCGGCGAACCAGGCGGCCGCCTCCTCGTCGGGCATGGCGGCGGTGGGCTCGCCGAGGCGGGCGAGGAAGCGGCGGGTGCGCTCGTACTGCTGGGCGGTGAAGGTCAGTTCGCCGGACACGAAGCGCGCGTACTGCTCCCGCGCGACCTCGCGCCACAGCGTCACCGCGGCCTGCGGGCCGGGGAAGCGGCGCAGCAGGTCGAGGTGGTGCAGGTGGGCGAGGATGCCGGCCCGTTCGGAGCCGGAGTAGTCGACGAGGGTGTCGTCGACGTCGAAGAGCACGCCGCGGATGGGCACGTGGGGTCCTTGCGTCAGTGCCCGGGCGCCTGGTCGGCGAGGCGGTGGCGGGCGGCGGCCAGGAGTTCGTCGGACAGGGCGGGGTCGTCGCTGGCGCGGGCGAGCAGCAGGGCGCCGACCATGGTGGACAGGTCGGCGAGGGTGTCCTGCCGTGTGGCGCCGTCGGGCAGGGCGGCCAGGGCGTCGAGGAGTTCGCGCAGTCCGGCGGTGTAGGCGGTGCGCAGGGGGGAACCGGGTTCGGTGCGGGCGGCGTCGGCGGCCAGGGCTGCGGCGGCGCAGCCGTGGCCGGGGTGGTCGCGGTGGGGCGCGGAGAGGTAGCGGTCGAGGAACTCGGTGCGGGGGGTGTGGTCGGTGCCGGGCCGGTCGGCGAGTTGTTCCATGGCTTCGCGGCGTTCGGTGAAGGCGGCGGCGAGGGCGTGGGCGAGGAGGTCGTCCTTGGAGGTGAAGTGCCGGTAGAAGCCGCCGTGGGTGAGTCCGGCGGCGGCCATCGCCTCGGGGACGCTGACCTGGTCGGGGCCCTTCTCGCGGATCAGGCGGGCGGTGTGGTCGATGACGCGGCGGCGGCTGCGTTCGGCCTCGGCGCGTGGGACGCGGGGCATGCCGGGGCTCCTCTCCTCGGGTGTTGTGCGGTTCTACCGGTTCTGCCGGTCCTACTTTCCCATCCCGTTTAGATGATGGTAATAATCTAAACGTTGCGGTGCCGCCCGTCACGCCGGCACCGCCCGGAGAGCTGAGGAGACGCACATGACCGTGATCGAAGGCTCCACCGCCCTGGTGACCGGAGGCCTGCGCGGCCTGGGCCGGGCGTTCGTCTCGGAACTGCTGGCCCGCGGCGCGCGGAAGGTCTACGCCACCGCCCGCACCCCCGGCGCCGGCACCGCCCCCGGAGCCGGCGGGGACCCCCGGGTGGAGGTCCTCGCGCTGGACGTCACCGACGACGCCTCGGTGACCGCCGCGGCCGCCCGCGCCGACGACGTCGACATCGTCTTCAACAACGCCGGCGTCCTGCACCCGGCACCGCTGCTGACCGGCGACCTCGCGGACGTCCGGGCCACCTTCGAGACCAACGTCCTCGGCCCGCTGCGCATCGCCCGGGCGTTCGCGCCCGTCCTGGCCGCGCGCGGCGGCGGCGCGCTGGTCGACATCCACTCGCTGCTGTCCTGGGGCGCGGGCGCCGGATCCTACGGGGCGTCCAAGGCCGCGCTGTGGTCGCTGACCAACTCCCTGCGCCTGGAACTCGCCGGCCGGCACACCCAGGTCCTGGGCGTGCACCTGGGCTTCGCGGACACCGACATGGTCGCGGCCCTGCCGGTCGGGAAGGTGCCGCCGGCCGACGTCGCCCGCACCGTCGTGGACGCCCTGGCGCGCGGCGACAGCGAGGTGCTCGTCGACGACGCCACCCGGGCCGTCAAGGCCGCCCTGTCCGGGCCCGTGGAGGGCCTCACCGTCCGCATCGGCCGCTGACCGGCCGACACCGACGCCGACGCCGTACGGGCGTCGCCCGCACCGACACCGACACCGACACTGGCACTGACACCGAGGAGCCCCCCATGCCGCTGTGGCACGTCTACCACCCTCCCGGCACCTACACCCCCGAGCAGAAGCGCCGACTGGCCGTCGACGTCACCGGGTTCTACACCCGCATCGGACTGCCCAGGTTCTACGTCATGACCCTCTTCCACGAGATCGCCGCCGACTCCTTCCACGTCGGCGGCGAACCGTCCGGCACGGCGGTGCGCATCGTGGTCGAGCACATCGCCCGCCACAACGGGGACCCGCAGGCACGCCGGCACACCCGCGAGGCCCTCGCCGCCCTCCTCGCGCCCCACACCTCCGAGCGCGGCCTGTACTGCGAGTTCCACATCGACGAGACGCCCCAGGACCTGTGGATGACGGACGGCATCGCCCCGCCGCCGCCCCGCAGCGAGGCCGAACAGGCGTGGGCCCGCGAGAACCGCCCGATCCCCTACTGATCCCCCGCCGCCACCGGAACGCCCCCGCACCCCGGGGCGGGAGGCCCGCCGCCGCGCGGGCCTCCCGCCCCGGCGCGCCCACTGCGCGAGAAGGCCGCCGCCGAGGAGCGGACCACCCTGAAGGACCCCGCGCAGGGCCCGCGGGAGGGGAAGGCGGGCCGCCGGGGCGCTGCGGGACGCCCTCGCGAAGGCCTTCGGGGGCGCCGCAGGGCCGACCGGGCGGGCGAACCCCGGTGGCCGCCTCCGCCACTCCCCCGCACTCGCGCTGGGGCCCCGGCACGGGATGCCCGCGTACACCTCGGGGGGCGGGGCGGCGCACTCCTTCCGAAGCCCGTGAGACCCAAGTCCTCCTACGTAGAGCCTGGTTGATGCGACCGGGCGCAGCCGCACGAAGGCCGGCGCGGGGCGCCACACACCCGCAGTCAGGATCGGCGAGCCAAGGCTGATACGGCGCAGCAGCATCCAACAGCGGGCCGGGACGCCCCTCAGGCAGCCGCCCAAGCAGACTGCGGGGCAGTCGTATTGGGCGGCCACAGCACATGAACCGGCCACCAGACCGACCTGCCGAGGCTCAGGCGCCGAAGCGGATCTCGGGCCGGTACGGCGCAGCAGCGCCCAGCGCGGGGCCAGGACACCCCGTAGGCGGCAGCCCAAGCAAGCTGCGGGGCCCGTGCGTTGAGCGGCCGCAGCATACGAGCCGGCCGTCGGACCGATCGGCCGAGGCCCGGCGGCGAAGCGGGCCCCGGGCCGGTACGGCGCAGCCGCGTCCAGCAGCGTGGGCCGAGGACACCCCGCACGCAGCGGCCCAAGCAAGCTGCGGCGCGCACGTTGGGTGGCAGCAGCACACGGACCGGCCGCCCGACCGACCCACCCGGGGCGGGCCCGGGCCGGTACGGCGCAGCGGCATCCAGCGGCAGGACCGAGGGAACCCGCCACCGGGTCCCCGGGCAGGCCGCGGGGCGGGCGCAGCGGGCGGCCATGCCGCGCGCGCCGGCCCCGCCGGGGCTCAGGCGTCGAAGCGGGCCTCGGGCCGGGACGGGGCGGGGATGCCGCGCAGGCGCAGGCCGAGGTAGGCGGCGAGGCAGGAGCGTTGGGCGGCGACGGCCGAGGGAAGCCCGCCGTCTGGGTCCCGGGCAGGCCGTGGGGCGGACGCAGCGGGCGGGCATGCCGCGCGCGCCGGCCCGGCCGGGGTTCAGGCGTCGAAGCGGATCTCGGGCCAGTGCGGGGTGGGGGCGTCGAGGAGGGTGGTGGGGGTGCCGCGCAGGTGGAGGCCGAAGTAGGCGGTGAGGTAGGCGCGTTGGGCGGCGACGGCGCGGTGGGGGTCGCCGGTGCCGAGGAAGTGTTCCAGTTGGTCGGTGGGCCAGGCGAAGGCGGGCTGGCCCTGGGGGATGAGGAGTTGGAGGTCGCAGTAGGAGAGGTGGCCGGAGCGGGTGAGGGTCAGGCGGCGGCGCCAGCCGGTCAGGTGGGGCCACAGGGTGTCCCACATGGTGTCGCGGGCGGGGCTGTCCCAGGCGGAGGCCATCAGGAGCAGGGGGCGGGGCTGGTCGGCGGTGGCGGCGGGGCCGAACAGGGGGCCGTCCAGGATCGCGCCGGCGTGGATGCGCGGGTCGTCGTGCAGGGCCTGGGCGGTGGTGGCGCCGCCCATGGAGTGGCCGAACATGCCGACGGCGTCGAGGTCGAGGGTGCCGTCCAGGCCGGCGGGCAGGGGGCCGTGGTGGAGGCGGTCGAGCAGGCAGCGGGTGTCGGCGGCGCGGTAGGCGACGATCTCGGCGTCGGTCATGGCCTGGACGCGGGCCTTGTCGCGCACTTCGAGGCGGTGGCCGGGGAATTCGACTTCGCCGGCGTCGTAGGTGTGGTCGAGGGCGGCGACGACGTGGCCGTGGGAGGCGAGTTCCTCGGCGAGGGCGGTGTTGAAGGCGCTGTCGGCGCCGGAGCCGTGGGAGTTGAGGACGACGGGGTGGCGGCGGGTGCGGTCGGCGGGGGTGCCGGGGCGGGCGTGGGTGGTGGGCCAGGTGAGGCGGGCGTCGGGGACGCCGAAGTAGGCGGCCTGCAGGTGGGCGGTCTCGGCGGGGCTCATCCAGGGCGCGTACGGGCCCCGGGCGCCGGGCGCGGCGGGGTACCAGAGGCGGGCGCGCAGTTCGCGCGGGCGGGGGGTGGGGGCCCAGGCGTCGGTGCGGGTGGTGTCGGTCAGGTGGAGCAGGGCGGTGCCGACGGGGCGGGGGCCGGTGGGTGGGGGCAGGGTCAGGCAGGGCTCCCCCGCCCCGCCGGAGCGGGCGTCGGTGCCGCCGTCGGCCCGGGCGGGTGCGGCACCGGCGGCGGTCGCGGCGCCCAGGGCGAGCGCCCCGAGGAGGCGGCGGCGGGACAGCCGGTGGGAGGACGCGGGGAACGGAGAAGACGGAGGGGAGAACGGGGAGGAGGAGGGCGCAGGGGTGGGCTGGGCTCCGGCCACGGGGGCTCCTTCGACGGCGGGGGCGGCGGCGTGCCGCGTCCACGGTGCCGGGCCGGGCCGGCCGGGCGCGTCCGCCCGGGGCAGGAGGGGGCGCGGGCCGTTTGCGACCGCGGGCCTACGCCTGCGGCACCAGCCCCGCCGCACCGTCCCCTAGGGGGTCAACGGGCTTCTGCCGTACGGCGGTTGCCCGGGCGGACAGGAGTGCGTCGAGCAGTCCGGGGAAGCGGGTGTCGAGGTCGGTGCGGCGCAGGCTGACGAAGCGGTTGCGGCCGGCGACGCGGGTGGTGGTGACGCCGGCCTCGCGCAGGACCCGCATGTGGTGGGAGACGGTCGACTTGTGGAGGTGTTCCAGGCCCAGGCCGCGCGGGTCGCAGGAGTGCTCGCCGCCGTCGGCGTAGCTGAGCAGCAGGGTCATGCGCACGGGGTCGCCGAGGGCGTGCAGGACGGTGACGAGGTCGATGTCGGCGGTGGCGGGCTGGGGAAGCCGCTCGTCGTCGGTCATGGCGCACGCTCCTCGGGGGTCATGGGGGTCGCTGGGGTCGCGGGAGGGGTCGGGACGGGACGGATGGTTTGACAATCATCCACCCATCCCCGATTGTTTGGCGAGCATCCAACTGTTGCATGTTCGTCCAACAACTTGTTCCCACGCACCCCGGGGGGCCCTCCCGTGCCCGTACGTCTGCTCCTGCTCGCCCTCGGCACCTTCGCCATGGGCACCGATTCGATGGTCGTCGCCGGCATCCTCGGCCCGATCTCCGCCGACCTGGGGGTGTCGGTGCCCGCCGCCGGCCAGCTGGTCACCGTCTTCGCGCTCGGCTACGCGCTGCTGGCCCCGGTGCTGGCCACGCTCACCGCCCGCTGGCCGCGCCGGCGCCTGCTGCTGACCGCGCTCGCGGTGTTCAGCGCCGCCAACGCGCTCAGCGCCCTCGCCCCCACCTACGGGCTGCTGCTGGCCACCCGCGTCCTGGCCGCGGCCGGCGCCGCCCTCTACACCCCGACCGCCAACGCGGTGGCCACCACCCTGGTCGCCCCCGAACGGCGCGGACGGGCCCTGGCGACGGTGCTCGGCGGGATGACGGTGGCCACCGCCCTCGGCGTGCCGCTGGGCACCTGGGTGGGACGCACCGACTGGCGGATGACGATGTGGCTGGTCACCGCCCTGGGCCTGGCGGCGCTCGCCGGTCTGGCCCTGCTGCTGCGCGACCTGCCCGCCCCCACCGCCGCCCCCACCCTGCGGGCCCGCCTGGCACCGCTGCGCCGGGGCCGGGTGCTGGGCGCCGCGGCCACCACCCTGGTGTTCTTCCTCGCCTTCCAGAGCGTCTACATCTACCTGGCCACCGCCGTGAAGGACGCCACCGGCGGCGACGCCGACCGGCTGAGCCTGATCCTGCTGACCTGCGGCGTGATGTCGGTGGCCGGCAGCTGGCTGGGCGGGCGCCTGGTGGACCGCCTCGGGGTGCGCCGGGTGCTGCTGGCCGGCTCGGCGGCGGCCGCGGCCGCGTTCGCCGCGCTGCCGTGGCTGGGGCGCAGCATGCCGGGGGCGCTGGTGTACGCGATGGTGGTGCCGCTGGCGGGGTGGGCGGTGTCGGTGGCGCTGCCGCACCGGCTGGCGTCGCTCGATCCGGGGAGGCGCGTGGTCCCGACCAGCCGCAGCAGCGCGAACTCGCGCAGCCGCTCGCCGGTGGCCATCACCAGGGTGTTGACCACGGCGATCGCGGTGAAC
>NZ_JBEZUT010000229.1:0-13957 GCF_040636595.1 Kitasatospora sp. NPDC036755 | reverse complement strand
ACCGGGGTGGCCGAGCCCAACATCTCGGCCTGGCGCCGGGCCGTCTGCGGAGACCTCACCAGCTGCTTCGACTTCGCCCCCGGAGCCGGGGGCCCGCCACCGCGGGGTCAGCGCGCGCTGGCCTCGTGGACGAAGGCGACGAGGCGGCTGAGCGCGTCCGGGTCCATGGACGGCAGCACGCCGTGGCCGAGGTTGAAGATGTGGCCGCTGGTGCCGAGCGCCTGGGCGGCGTGCAGCACCTCGCGGGCCTTGGTCTCCACGACCTTGGTCGGCGCGAACAGCACCGCCGGGTCGAGGTTGCCCTGGAGGCCCTTGCCCGGGCCGACCCGCTCGGCGGCGACGTTCAGCGGCACCCGCCAGTCGACGCCGACGATGTCCGCGCCGGCCTGGCCCATCAGGCCGAGCAGTTCGCCGGTGCCGACGCCGAAGTGGATCCGCGGCACCCCGTAGTGGGCGACGGAGTCGAAGACCTTGGCGCTGGACGGCATCACCGAGCGGCGGTAGTCGTCCGGCGCGAGCGCGCCGACCCAGGAGTCGAACAGCTGGACCGCCGAGGCGCCGGCCTCGATCTGCACCTTGAGGAAGGCCGAGGTGATGTCCGCGAGCCGGTCCACCAGGGCGGCCCACAGCTCGGGCTGCCCGTACATCATGGCCTTGGTGTTCTCGTGGTTCTTGGACGGGCCGCCCTCGACCAGGTAGCTGGCCAGCGTGTACGGGGCGCCGGCGAAGCCGATCAGCGGGGTCTCGCCGAGCTCGTCCACGAGCAGGCCGACGGCCTCGGTGATGTAGGGGACGTCGTCGGGCTCCAGCGGTCGCAGCCGCTTCAGGTCCTCGACGGTGCGGATCGGGTCGGCGATGACCGGGCCGATGCCGGGCTTGATGTCGACGTCGATGCCGACGGCCTTGAGCGGCACCACGATGTCGCTGAAGAAGATCGCCGCGTCCACCTTGTGCCGGCGCACCGGCTGGAGGGTGATCTCCTTGACCAGCTCGGGCCGCATGCAGGACTCCAGCATGGGGATGCCCTCGCGGACCTTCAGGTACTCGGGCAGCGAGCGGCCGGCCTGGCGCATGAACCACACCGGGGTGTGCGGCACCGGCTCGTGCCGGCAGGCCCGCAGGAACGCCGAGTCGTGCGCGGCGCCGCGACGCTCGGGAGTGGTCGGGCCGTCGTGGTGGGCCGTGGTGTCTGCCGTTGTCTCGCTCACGCGTCAAATCTTCGCACGCGTGCCGGGCCCGGTTTCCCGGCCGGTCTCGTGGGTTCCTCCAAGATCTGCCCGGGTTTTGCCGTTCCGGCACGCCGCTGGGAGAGAAGTTGCGGCGATAACCCCGGTCTTCGACCTAGTCTTCGGGTCATGGCAGCGGTCGGAGGGCACCCCGCGCAGGGTGGCGGAGCAGGTGGTGGAGCGGGTCGCGAGGGGACGCCGAGCGAGTTCCGGGCGGCGGTGGCGGCCCTGGACGGGGCCCGTTTGCGGCCCGAGGTGCAGCTCTCCCCCGCGCCGGCGCCGCGCCGGCTGGCCCCGTACTCGTTCGCGGTGACCGCCGCGGTCGAGGTGGACGGCGAGGAGCTGGCGGACGGCCGGCTGGTGCTGCTGTACGACCCGGCCGGGCAGGAGGCCTGGAACGGGGAGTTCCGGGTGGTGACGATGACCCGGGCCGAGCTGGAGCCGGAGATGGCCGGCGACCCGATGCTCTCCGAGGTCGGCTGGGCGTGGCTGCTGGACTCCCTGCAGGCGCACGGCGCCGGGTACGCGGAGCCGTCCGGCACGGTGTCCCTGGCCGCCTCCCAGTACTTCGGGGGTCTGGCGGACCGCCCGTCCTCGACCGAGATCGAGATCCGGGCCTCCTGGACGCCGGCCGACGGCCGCTTCGAGCGGCACCTGGCGGCCTGGGCGGACCTGCTGTGCGTCAGCGCCGGCCTGCCGCCGGCCGCTCCGGCCGCGCAGGGGCCGGCCGAGGTTCCTTCACTCGGTGGGGTGGTCCCGATGCCGGCGCGGCGACGCCCCCGGTCGCACTGACGGGTGGTGTGCGGCCCCGGCGGCACCCCGGGGCCGGACGCCACCCCCAGGGCTGACGGAGTGTGACTTCGGACCCGCTCTGCGTCAATTCATCGGTCGATACCGACCGATTGGCATCGAATCTGATCGATTTTGTGCGAATACCAGGCATGTCGCATCAATCATTTGCGCGATTTGTCCGTATTGTTACTCACTAGATCGTGATCTTTCGCTAAAGCCGGGCACGGATGCTGCCGAAGCAGACTGTGACCCTTTCCGAACGCGGAACACTCCGACCGCCCCCATCGGGGTTCCGTCCGCCACTCCCCGCAGGAGGCCTGGTGTCGGTCCTTCTTGAGCACCCCGCAAACGTGGTCGCCTACCGGCCGACCAAGCCCACCGCCATGGTGGTCATCGCCGATCCCCGCGTCCGAAACACCGTCACCCGCCACCTGTGGGCCCTCGGCGTCCGGGACGTGATCGAGGTGTCGTCGATCGCCGAGGCCCGCCCCCGGGTCTCCACACCGCGCGACATCTGCGTCGCCGACGTGCATCTTCCGGACGGCTCCGGGCTGACCATCCTCGCCGAGACCCGCGCCGCGGGCTGGCCCAACGGCCTGGCGCTGTCCGCCGCCGACGACATCGGCGCGGTCCGCAGCGCGCTGGCCGGCGGCGTCAAGGGATACGTGGTGACCGGCACCCGGACGAACGTCGCGATGCCGGGCCGCCCGGGCCTGCCGCTCGGCGCCGCCGGGCTGGCCGGCCGGATGCGCCGCCCCGGGATGCCGGGCATGCCGGGCGCGTCCGGTGCGCCGGGCGCCCCCGGAGCCCCTGGTGCGCCGGGCGCGCAACAGGCCGCCTACCGCGAGCTCTCCGGCCGCGAGGTCGAGGTCCTGCGGCTGGTCGCCGAAGGGCAGTCCAACAAGGCGATCGGCGTGGCCATGGGCCTGTCGGCACTGACCGTCAAGAGCCACCTCGCCCGGATCGCCCGCAAGCTGGGCACCGGCGACCGCGCCGGGATGGTCGCGGTCGCGCTGCGCACCGGCATCATCCACTGAGCCGGGCGCTCCGGACCGCTGCGGCGGCCGAGGAGGAACGTTTCCTCCTCGGCCGCCGCACCGCTGTTCCGGGGAGCCCCCGGCGCACGGATCCGGCCCCGGGGACGGGCGGGCGGCTCCGCGGGCGATCAACAGTCTGACCAGTCCGACAACACTCCCGGTCGCGAGGACCGTCGTACCCTTGGGGGGTGACCGACGCCGTAGCAGCCATCCCAGAAGAAGCAGCCCCGGTCCCGCTCCTCGAGCCGAGGGAGGGGATCCCGCCCGTGGTGGCGGACGAGCAGGCGCTGTCCGCCGTCGTCGCCGCCTTCGCCGCGGGCGACGGACCGGTGGCCGTCGACGCCGAACGGGCCTCCGGCTACCGCTACGGGCAGCGCGCCTACCTCATCCAGCTGCGCCGCGCGGGTTCCGGCTCCGCCCTGATCGACCCGATCGCCTGCCCGGACCTCAGCGCGCTCGGCCGGGCCGTCGAGGACGCCGAGTGGGTGGTCCACGCGGCCTCCCAGGACCTGCCCTGCCTGTCCGAGGTCGGCATGAGACCCCGGCGCCTGTTCGACACCGAGCTGGCCGGGCGGATCGCCGGCTTCGCCCGGGTCGGCCTCGGGCCGATGACCGAGAACGTGCTCGGGCTGAGCCTGGCCAAGGAGCACTCCGCGGTCGACTGGTCCACCCGCCCGCTGCCCGAGCCGTGGCTGCGCTACGCCGCTCTGGACGTCGAGGTGCTGGTCGAGCTGCGCGACGCACTCGAACGGGAGCTGGACGCCCAGGGCAAGCTCGGCTGGGCGATGGAGGAGTTCGCCTCGATCGCCGCCGCGCCGCGCCCCGCCCCGCGCACCGACCCGTGGCGCCGCACCTCCCAGCTGCACAAGGTCCGCCGCCGCCGTCAGCTGGCCGTGGTGCGCGAGCTGTGGCTCGTCCGCGACCGGATGGCGCAGGACCGCGACGTCTCCCCCGGCCGGGTCCTCGCGGACGCGGCCATCGTCAACGCCGCGCTGGCCATGCCGCTGAACATCGCCGCCCTGCAGGCCGTCCAGGGCTTCGGCCCCCGGGTGCACCGGCGCCAGCTGGAGCAGTGGCTCGCGGCCGTGCAGCGCGCCCGGGAGATCCCGGAGAGCATGCTGCCGCCGTCCACCGCGCCGCACGACGGACCGCCGCCGCCGCGGGCCTGGGCCGAGAAGGACCCGGTGGCCGCCGCCCGGCTGTCCGGCGCGCGCGGCGCGATCGCCGAGCTGGCCGAGCGGTACCACGTGCCGGCCGAGAACCTGATCACCCCGGACCTGGTCCGGCGGGTCTCCTGGGCGCCGCCGGCCGATCCGGACCCGGAGACCGTGGCCGCCGCGCTGCGCGGGCTCGGCGCCCGGCAGTGGCAGGTGGACCTGGTGGCGCCGGCGGTGGCGGCCGCGTTCGCCGCCGCGGCCGCGGCCACGGCGGGCTGACAGGCCGACAGCGGGAAGGGGATGTCATCCGTACGGGTGACATCCCCTTCGTCGCACCCGGGAACGGCGCCGCTGGTCGGACGGCCGAGAACGTGTCGGGGGACACATGGTCGGATCCCTCCGAGAGGCCTGGGCAGGTTGGTTACCGGCGGGTAGCATGGCCGTGGAGCGGCGCCGCTCGGGTCTTCGACGGCGGCAGCCTGCCCACCTCGAAATGTTGGTCCCTGGGAGGAGAGCCCCCGTGCCTCGTACCGCGAGGGACGTCGTCTTCGTCGATGGCGTCCGCACCCCGTTCGGCAAGGCCGGCCCGAAGGGCATCTACCACGAGACCCGCGCCGACGACCTGGTCGTCAAGTGCATCCGGGAACTCGTGCGCCGTAACCCGAGCCTGCCCGTCGAGCGCATCGACGAGGTCGCCGTCGCGGCCACCACCCAGATCGGCGACCAGGGCCTGACCATCGGGCGCACCGCCGCCCTGCTGGCCGGCCTGCCGAAGTCCGTCCCCGGCTACGCGATCGACCGCATGTGCGCCGGTGCGCTGACCGCCGTGACCACCACCGCCGGCGGCATCGCCTTCGGCGCGTACGACGTGGTCGTGGCCGGCGGTGTCGAGCACATGGGCCGCCACCCGATGGGCGAGGGCGTCGACCCGAACCCGCGCTTCGTCTCCGAGAAGCTGGTCGACGAGTCCGCCCTGTTCATGGGCATGACCGCGGAGAACCTGCACGACCGGTTCCCGCACCTGACCAAGGAGCGCTGCGACGCCTACGCCGTGCGCTCCCAGGAGAAGGCCGCCAAGGCGTACGCCAACGGCGACATCCAGCCCGACCTGGTGCCGATCTCGATCCGCAACACCAACCCCGAGGTCGGCGAGACCGGCTGGGGCCTGGCCACCGTGGACGAGCCGATGCGCCCGGGCACCACCATGGAGTCCCTGGCGGGCCTCAAGACCCCGTTCCGCCCGCACGGCAACATCACCGCGGGCAACTCGGCCGGTCTGAACGACGGCGCCACCGCCTCGCTGCTGGCCGCCGAGGACGTCGCCGAGGAGCTCGGCCTCCCGGTCAAGATGCGCCTGGTCTCCTACGCCTTCGCCGGCGTGGAGCCCGAGGTCATGGGCATCGGCCCGGTGCCGGCCACCGAGAAGGCCCTGGCCAAGGCCGGTCTGACCATCGACGACATCCAGGCCTTCGAGGTCAACGAGGCCTTCGCCGTCCAGGTGCTGGCCTTCCTCGACCACTACGGCATCGCGGACGACGACGAGCGCGTCAACCCGTACGGCGGGGCCATCGCCTTCGGCCACCCGCTGGCCTCCTCGGGCGTTCGCCTGATGAACCAGCTGGCCCGCCGCTTCGAGCAGCGCCCGGACGTCCGCTACGGCCTCACCACGATGTGCATCGGGTTCGGCATGGGTGCGACCGTCATCTGGGAGAACCCGCACTTCGAGGGTGGTAAGTGAGCATGAGCAACACCACTGAGCTGCTCCAGCACGGCGCCGAGCTGTTCCCGGGCGAGGTCGTCACGACCGCCCACGTGCGCCACCTCGACCTGCCGCTGCAGGCCGGCAAGCTGGCCCTGATCACCCTGGACAACGGCTTCGACCACACCAAGCCGACCACCTTCGGCCCGGGCTCGCTGCTCAAGCTGGACGCGGCGCTGGACCAGGTCGAGGCCGAGGCGGCCGAGGGCCGGATCGTCGGTGCCGCGATCACCGGCAAGCCGTTCATCTTCGCGGTCGGCGCCGATCTCAAGGGCGTCGAGCTGCTCAAGGAGCACGCGGACGCGCTGGCCATCGGCAAGGGCGGCCACGAGGTCTTCAAGCGGATCGGCGCGCTGCCCGTCCCGACCTTCGCCTTCTACAACGGCGCGGCGATGGGCGGCGGCGTCGAGGTCGGCCTGCACTGCGACTACCGCACGGTCTCGGCGGGCGTCCCGGCCTTCTCGCTGCCCGAGGTCTTCCTCGGCCTCGTCCCCGGCTGGGGCGGCTGCACCATCCTGCCGAACCTGGTGGGTGCCGGTAAGGCCGTCAAGGTCATCGTCGAGAACTCGATGAACCAGAACAAGCAGCTCAAGGGCAAGGACGTGTTCGAGCTGGGGATCGCCGACGCGATCTTCGAGCCGGCCGACTTCCTGGAGCAGTCGCTGCTCTGGGCCGCCAAGGTCGTCAAGGGCGACGTCGTCGTCGAGCGCGAGGCGATCGACCGCGGCAAGGCCTGGGACGACGCCGTCCTCTGGGGCCGCATGGTCGCCGACGGCAAGGTGCACGGCGCCGCCCCGGCCGCCTACAAGGCGCTGGACATCATCGCCGCCGCCAAGGACTTCGACCTGGCGGACAAGGCGAGCCTGCAGGCCGGCTTCGACGCCGAGGACGCGGCCCTGGCCGACCTCATCATGAGCGGCGAGCTGCGCAGCGGCATCTACGCCTTCAACCTGGTGCAGCGCCGGGCCAAGCGCCCGGTCGGGGCGCCGGACAAGTCGCTGGCCCGCCCGGTCACCAAGGTCGGCGTCGTCGGCGCCGGTCTGATGGCCTCGCAGCTGGCGCTGCTGTTCGCCCGCCGTCTGGAGGTGCCGGTGGTCCTCACCGACATCGACCAGGAGCGCGTCGACAAGGGCGTCGGCTACGTCCACGCCGAGATCGACAAGCTGCTCGGCAAGGGCCGGATCGGCCAGGACAAGGCCAACCGCCTCAAGGGCCTGGTCTCCGGCTCGCTGGACAAGGCCGCCGCCTTCGGCGACGCCGACTTCGTCATCGAGGCCGTGTTCGAGGAGATGGGCGTCAAGCAGACCGTCTTCGCGGACCTGGAGAACGTGGTCTCGCCGACCTGCGTGCTGGCGACCAACACCTCCTCGCTGTCGGTCACCGAGATGGCCTCGAAGCTGAAGCACCCCGAGCGGGTCGTCGGCTTCCACTTCTTCAACCCGGTCGCGATCCTGCCGCTGCTGGAGATCGTCCGCGGCGACGGCACCGACGACGCCTCGCTGGCCACCGCCTTCGCGGTGTCGAAGAAGCTGAAGAAGACCTCGGTCCTGTGCAAGGACCGCCCGGCGTTCGTGGTGAACCGGATCCTGACCCGCTTCATGGGCGAGATCCAGAACATCATCGACGAGGGCACCCCGATCGCCGACGTCGAGAAGGCCGTCGAGCCGCTCGGCCTGCCGATGTCCCCGATCGTGCTGCTGGAGCTGGTCGGCCCGGCCATCGCCCTGCACGTCTCGGAGACCCTGGCCGGCGCCTTCCCGGAGCGGTTCACCGTCTCCGAGAACCTCGCCGAGGTGGTCAAGGCCGGCAAGCGCGGCTTCTACACCTGGACGGACGGCCGGCAGGTCCTCGACCCCGAGGTGCTCGCGCTGCTGACCTTCGGCGACTCGGTGCTCACCGAGGAGCAGGTCCGCGCCCGCTCCCTGGAGGCCGTGGCGCAGGAGATCGGCCTGATGCTGGAGGAGGGTGTCGTCGCCGAGGCGCAGGACATCGACCTCTGCATGATCACCGGTGCCGGCTGGCCCTTCCACCTGGGCGGGATCACCCCGTACCTGGACCGTGAGGGCATCTCGGAGCGGGTGAACGGCAAGCCCTTCCTCGCCCCCGGCGTGGCCTCGGTGCCCGCGTAACGCACGGCCCGCTGTACACGCAGGAGCCCCGGTGACCGAGTGGTCACCGGGGCTCCTCGGTGTGTACGGGGGTGACGCGGTGTACGGGAGTGACGCCGCGCGGGCCGTGTACGGAGGCGACGCCGCGTGGGCCGTGTACAGCGGCGACCCGGGCACGGGCCGTGTACGGACGTCTCAGTGCTTGAGGCGGTAGACCACGGTGTCGGCGAAGACGCCGACCATCTCGTAGTGGGTGTCCAGCAGGTTCTCGATCCGCGGGACCATGACCGGCTGGTACGGGGCGATGCCGGAGTCGTCGACCACGACCTCGGGCAGGCCGTCGGCCAGCTCCTTGTCGAAGGTCTGCCAGGCGTTGGAGACGCTGAACTGCTCGCCGACGTTCTGGTTGCCGTCCTTGCCGCCGCTGTAGTTGGTGAGGAAGCCGGCCGTCAGGTAGCGGGTGGCGGGCTTGCGGTCGGCCAGCCAGTACAGCTCGGGGTGCATGCCCCAGACCAGCAGGCGGTCCTTGGGGGTGGTCTGGGCGGCGACGGCGGTGGCGACCTCGGTGGTGCGGTTGAGCCGCTCCCCCGGCCAGGCCAGCGCCAGGCACCAGAACACCGTGGCGGCGGCCGTGGTGTACACCAGGACGGGCTTCCAGCGGACCGCCGAGGTGGCCACCGCCCCGGTGCCCAGCAGCACCAGCGGCGGCATCAGCTGGAGGTAGTAGTGGCCGAAGAAGTGGAAGCCCACACTGACCGCCACCAGCGAGGACAGCAGCCAGACCCAGAGGTCGGTGGTCGAGCCGTGCTCCTCGCCGGCCACCGGCAGCGGGCGGTGCCGGTGCTTGAGCCAGAGCCGGCGCCCGACCGGGAGCAGGAAGCCCAGGCCGGCCACGGCCAGGATGGCCGAGTTGCCGAGCGCCCGGCCGAGCATCTGGAGCCAGGCGCCGCCGAAGGAGGCGTAGTCGCCGCTGCCGGTGACCACCCAGAAGAGGAAGCCCTTGGGCTTGGTGAGGATCACCGCGACCAGCGCTATCGGCAGGGTGAAGCCGAACCCGATCTTGAACAGCGCGGGCGGCCAGCGCACCCCGCGCCGACGGGCGTCCTGGAACAGCATCCAGAGCACCGGCAGCAGCACGGCGCCGCCGGTCTGCTTGGTCAGTGAGCACAGGGCGACCGCGATGCCCGCGGCCAGCCAGCGGCGCCGTTCGGCGTACCGGAAGGCGGCCACCATGGCGGGCAGCATGAAGACCTCGAAGGTCGCCGCCTGGGTGTCCTCCGGGGAGAGCCCGATGGAGACCAGCAGGTAGAGCAGTCCGGCCCCGGCCCCGGCCCGGTTGCCCCAGCGGCCGCGGGCGATCGAGGCCAGCAGGATCGCGGTGACCAGGTGGGCCACCACGGCCAGGGTGCGCAGCGGCCAGAGCGAGGCGGAGCCGAAGACCGCGAAGCAGGCCTGGTAGAGCCAGGGCAGCAGCGGCGGCTTGCGGTCCACCACGGTGTCGTACAGCACGCCGCCGTCCGCGAGCATCCGGGCCTGGGTGGCCAGGAAGCCCTCGTCCGGGCTCCAGACGGGCCGGGCGAAGGAGGGGATGTGGGTGAGCAGGGCGACCAGCGCGAGCACCGGCACCAGCCTGGTCCAGTACCCGGCCAGCACATGGGTACGGACGCGCTCGGGCAGGCGCTCGGCCAGTCCGGTGAGGCGGAGGCGGGTGGGGGTCGGCACGGGTGACAACCTACCCGGCGGGATCGGCGCGGGTGGCGCCGGTCCCGCCTTTCGGTGGGATTGTCAGCTTGTTTCGTGACGAACTGTTACGAAGTTACGACAAACGGTCGTCGACGAAACGGCGACCGGTCCGCCCGGACGGCCTCCGGTCAGGCCTTGACCGGCGCCGTGTCCAGCTTGGCGACCAGAGCCGTCACCTTTCGGGCGATGTCCGGGGCGTTCAGGCCGATCTCGGCCAGGATCTCGGCCCGGCTGGCGTGGTCCAGGAACTCCTGCGGGATGCCGAAGTCGCGCACCGGCAGGTCCACGTCCGCGTCCCGCAGCGCCTGCGCCACGGCCGCGCCGACGCCGCCCACCCGGCCGTTGTCCTCGATCGTGACGACCACCCGGTGCTCGGCGGCCAGGCCCGGCAGGGCCGCGTCCACCGGCTTGACCCAGCGCGGGTCCACCACGGTGGCGGTGACGCCCTGGGCGGCCAGCAGGTCGGCGACCTCCAGGCTGGTGGGGGCCATCGCACCGACCGAGACGATCAGCACGTCCGCGCGGTGGGCACCGGAGGGCTCCTCGGCGGCGCGCAGCACGTCGATGCCGCCGATCCGGCCGACCGCGGGGACGGCCGGGCCGACCGTGCCCTTGGAGTAGCGGACCACGGTCGGGGCGTCCTCGACCTCGACGGCCTCGCGCAGCTGGGCGCGGACCTGCTCGGCGTCGCGCGGGGCGGCCAGCCGCAGGCTCGGGACGAGCTGCAGCATCGACATGTCCCACATGCCGTTGTGCGAGGCGCCGTCGGTGCCGGTGACCCCGGCCCGGTCCAGGACGAAGGTGACGCCCAGCTTGTGCAGGGCGACGTCCATCAGGACCTGGTCGAAGGCCCGGTTCAGGAAGGTCGCGTAGACCGCGAACACCGGGTGCAGGCCGTTGGTGGCCAGGCCGGCGGCGCTGGTGACGGCGTGCTGCTCGGCGATGCCGACGTCGAAGATGCGATCCGGGAAGGCCTCGGCGAACGGGGCCAGGCCCACCGGGTGGAGCATGGCGGCGGTGATGCCGACGATGTCCTCGCGCTCGTGGCCGAGGGCGACCATCTCCTCCGCGAAGACCGAGGTCCAGTCCTTGCCCGAGCTCTTGATCGGCAGGCCGGTCTCCGGGTGGATCACGCCGACCGCGTGGAAGCGGTCCTCGTCGTTGTTCTCGGCGGCGTGGTAGCCGCGGCCCTTCTCGGTGAGGCAGTGCACGATCACCGGGCCGCCGAAGCCGCGCGCCTTGGTCAGCGCGGACTCCAGGGCGGTCAGGTCGTGGCCGTCGATCGGGCCGATGTACTTGAGGCCGAGGTCCTCGAACATGCCCTGCGGGGCGATGAAGTCCTTGAGGCCCTTCTTGGCGCCGTGCAGCGTCTCGAACAGCTGCTGGCCGACCACCGGGGTGCGCTGGAGCGCGTCCTTGCCCCAGGACAGGAAGCGCTCGTAGCCCTGGGTGGTGCGCAGGGTGGCGAGGTGGTTGGCCAGGCCGCCGATGGTCGGCGAGTAGGAGCGCTCGTTGTCGTTGACGACGATGACGAGCGGGCGGTCCTTGGCGTCGGCGATGTTGTTGAGCGCCTCCCAGGCCATGCCGCCGGTGAGCGCGCCGTCGCCGATCACCGCGACGACCGGGTCGTTCTTGCCCAGGATCTGGTTGGCCTTGGCCAGGCCGTCGGCGTACGAGAGGACGGTGGAGGCGTGCGAGTTCTCGATCACGTCGTGCTCGGACTCGGCACGGGACGGGTAGCCGGACAGGCCGCCCTTCATCCGCAGCCGGGAGAAGTCCTGGCGGCCGGTGAGCAGCTTGTGGACGTAGCTCTGGTGGCCGGTGTCGAAGAGGATCCGGTCGCGCGGCGAGTCGAAGACCCGGTGCAGCGCGATGGTGAGCTCCACCACGCCGAGGTTGGGGCCGAGGTGGCCGCCCGTCTTCGAGACCTCGGTCACCAGGAAGGTCCGGATCTCCTGGGCCAGCGCGGCCAGCTGTCCGGGCGTGAGCCGGTCGAGATCGCGCGGTCCCCGAATGCGGGTCAGCAGGGCCACCCGTTCCTCCTCGTTCAGTGTTCGCGGACCACGGACGGTCCGGCGGGCGTCGCTGCCCGTCCCGGCGGCAGGCCGACGGTCCCGGCCGGTGCCGACCGGTCGAGTCTAATGTCCGCCTCCCGGACACCGAGCGGCGCGCCCGGTGCCACCGCTCGGTTGCCGCCATTCCAGGAGGTCGGGCGGGGGAGCCGGGTCATACCGAATTGACGCACTGGCGTTCGATCGCGCTTGTGCCGGGCCCGCCGGCCCGCTCGTGCCGCCGGAGCCGGCGATGACCACGGACACCCGCTAGGGACGGCCCAGCGCGCCGGACTCCCCCATCTCGCTCATCACCAGGGCCAGCGCGCCGAGCACCTCGGCCCGGCCGCCGAGGGTGCCGGGGACGACCGAGAGCTGACGGGCCGCGCTCGGGATCGCGTAGCGGGCCACCGAGTCCCGGATCGGGGAGAGCACCAGCTCACCGGCCTCGGCGAGGTCCCCGCCGAGGATCACCCGGCGGGGGTTCAGCAGGTTGCAGAGGGTGGCGACGCCGGTGCCGATCTGCCGGCCCGCGTCGGCGATCACCCGGCGGCAGCCGAGGTCGCCCTGCTGGGCCAGCTCGACCACCCGCGGCAGGCTGAGGTCCGGGCCGAGGGTGGGGAGGAGCAGCGAGAGGAGGTAGCGGGAGCCGACGAAGGTCTCCAGGCAGCCGCGGTTGCCGCAGCGGCAGACCGGCCCGGCCTCGTCCAGGGTGATGTGCCCGATCTCACCCGCGGTGCCGCCCGGGCCGCGGTAGATCTGGCCGTTCACCACCAGCCCGGCGCCGACGCCGCTGGCCACCTTGATG
Organism: Kitasatospora sp. NPDC036755; assembly: GCF_040636595.1. NCBI lineage: Bacteria > Bacillati > Actinomycetota > Actinomycetes > Kitasatosporales > Streptomycetaceae > Kitasatospora > Kitasatospora sp. NPDC036755. The sequence continues at coordinate 1,276 of NZ_JBEZUT010000229.1, read as the reverse complement.
TAGGCGAGGTCGCTCAGCCCCCGGCCGGCGCCCCAGACCAGCTCGCCGAGCGCGCCCAGGTTGGCGTCGTTGTCCACGTGCACCGGCATGCCGAGCCGCTCGGCCAGCTCCCGGCCCGGGGCGATGCCCGTCCAGCCGGGCAGGATCGCGGTGGAGCCGAGCGCGCCGGTCTCCACGTCGATCGGGCCGGGCACGCCGAGGCCGACGCCGATCACCTTGTCGGGGCGGAACCCGGCCTGTGCCAGCAGCCGCTCGACCATCGCCTCCGCGCGGTCGAAGCCCTGCTGGGCGGAGACGTCGACGTCGATCGGGGCGCTCTCCTCGGCCAGCACCCGGTGGGCCAGGTTGCCGACCGCGACCCGCAGGTGGGTGTGGCCGAAGTCGATGCCGACCACGATGCCGGCGTCCCCGCTGAGCGAGACGCTGCGGGCGCGGCGGCCGCCGGAGGAGGTGTCGGCGACCACGACGGTGCCGCTCTCCTTCAACTCCCGCACGATGTTGGACACGGTGGCCGCGGACAGTCCGGTGCCGCGGGCGATCTCGGCCTGGGTCAGCGAGCCGGCCATCCGTACCGCGCGGAGCACCCGTTCCAGGTTCGCCCGGTGCAGCGAGGACTGCGAGCCCGGTGTGTCCGTCGACATGATCCACCCTCCCAGGGCGGGGACCCCTCCGCCGGGTGTCCCCTTCAACTCCTGAAGGGTAAGGCCCGGGGGCCCGCACGGGGGTTCCGGGCGGGGCGGGCGGGCGCACCGGGGAGGCGCGCACCGCGGGTGGGCGGCGCGGGCCGAGGGCGCCGGCGCCGGGGCGTGGGGGCGCGGTGATCGGCGGGTGAAGGTGTTGCACGGCCTGGACCTGCGGGGACGGCCAACGGCCGTCCTGGCAGCGGCCGAAAATGACGCACCACTAGCATGGGTGCCACTTATCACCGTCCCAGCCGGGCCGTGGACGGCACCGGCAGGGGGACGCTTCCAGACATGACGGGGAATCAGATGGCAGGGGATCACCCTACGCCGGGGGCAGGCGAAGCGCCCGGCAGCGGCCCGCAGGACAATCGGGGCGTCTCGTTCGGGCGCCCGCCGGGCGGCGGTGTGGATCCGGCCGCCGTCGCGGACCAGATGACGCAGCTCGACGGCGCCGCCGTCCCGGGCCAGGCCCCCGGCCCGGTCGTGCCGGGTCCGGTCGCGCCGGCGGGCGGCAGCTCGTCGACCAGCCTGCCGACCGGCTGGACCTTGCCGGCGGCGGCGAAGCCCCAGTCCAGCAGGGCGGCCGTCTCGTC
>NZ_JBEZUT010000228.1:0-14011 GCF_040636595.1 Kitasatospora sp. NPDC036755 | reverse complement strand
GACGGCCTGCCCGGCGAACCGCTCGCCGGGCTGGAGACGCGGGACGTCTCCGCCTGGTTCGGCAGCCGCAAGGTGCTGGAGCGGGTCTCGCTGGCCAGACCATCACGCTCGGCCGCGCGCACGACTCCACCATCGTGCTGGACGACGACTACGCGTCCTCCCGGCATGCCAGGATCTATCCGGATCAGACTGGGCAGTGGACGGTCGAGGATCTAGGCTCCACCAACGGCACCTATCTGGACCGGCAGCGCCTGACCGCGCCCACCCCGCTCCAGCCGGGCATGCCGATCCGTATCGGCAGGACCGTCATCGAACTGCGGAAGTAGTAGCGCATGAGGGACAGCATCCCGTCCATGACCCAGAGGGGGGCACAGGTCGCATGACCCTGGTGCTGCGCTTCGCCGCCGGCTCCCACAAGGGACTGATCCGGGAGGGGAACGAGGACTCCGGCTACGCCGGGCCGCGGCTGCTGGCCGTGGCCGACGGCATGGGCGGCGCCGCGGCCGGCGAGGTCGCTTCCTCCGAGGTGCTCGGCTCGATCGTCCGGCTGGACGAGGACGTGCCGGGCGCCGACCTGCTGACCCTGCTGGGCGACGCCGTCCAGGGCGCCAACGACCGGCTCCGGCAGATGGTCGAGGAGGACCCGCAGCTGGAGGGCATGGGCTGCACCCTGACCGCCATGCTGTGGACGGGCCAGCGGATGGGCATGGTGCACGTCGGCGACTCCCGCGCGTACCTGCTGCGCGACGGCTCCCTGGTGCAGATCACCCAGGACCACACCTGGGTGCAGCGCCTGGTCGACGAGGGCCGGATCACGCCCGAGGAGGCCGAGACCCACCCGCAGCGCTCGCTGCTGATGCGGGCGCTGGACGGCCGCGGCCAGGTCGAGCCCGACCTGTCGATCCGCGAGGTCCGGGCCGGCGACCGCTACCTGATCTGCTCCGACGGCCTCTCCGGCCCGGTCAGCCACCAGACCCTCCAGGAGACCCTCGGCAGCTACTACGCGCCCGAGCAGACCGTGCAGGAGCTGATCCAGCTCGCGCTGCGCGGCGGGGGCCCGGACAACATCACCTGCATCGTGGCGGACGTCATCGACGTCGGCGCCACGGACACCATGAGCGGCCAGTTCAACGACGTCCCGGTGGTGGTCGGCGCGGTCGCCGACGCCCCGCCGTCCTCGGCCGCCGCCGACCGCTCGATCGCGGACACCCCGGCGGGCCGCGCCGCCGGACTCGGCCGCAGCCCCCAGGGCGCCTTCGGCCCCGCCGAGGGCTACGAGGGCGAGTACGGCTCCGGGCAGGGCGGCTTCGGCCCCGCCGAGGGCTACCAGGGCGGCGAGTACGGCTACGGCTCCGGCGAGCCCTCGGTGTACGGCACCGAGGAGTTCGACGAGGAGCGCCCGGCGAAGCGCAAGCGCAAGGGCCTGACGGTCTCGCTGGCCGCCCTGGTCGCGCTCGGCCTGCTCGGCGGCGCCGGCTGGTTCGGCTACCAGTGGACCCAGGACCAGTACTACGTCGGCACCCAGGACGACCACGTCGCGATCTACCAGGGCATCAACCAGAACCTGGCCGGCCTGAGCCTGTCCTCGGTGCACTCCTCGTACAGCAGGATCCAGCTGAAGTGGCTGCCCGAGGACCAGCAGGTCCACGTGAAGAAGACCATCTCGGTCGGCAGCATGAAGGACGCCCAGTCGACGGTCAACGAACTCGACGGCTGGGTCCAGCTCTGCCAGCGGGCGGCGAGGGCGGCCGCCCCGGCCGCACCGCCGGCCACCCAGGCGGTGCAGGCGGCGTACCTGGCCGCCACGCCCACCCCGACCGAGAAGAACCGCGGCCCGGCCGCGGTGGCACCGACCAGCGCACCGACCACCGCGCCGGCCACACCGACGCCGACCGCCCCGGGGGCACCCGCCCCGGCGCCGAACGCCACCCCCCCGACGGCCGGCGGGCAGGGCGACCAGGCGCCGCTGACCGAGGAGGAACTCGGCCGGGCCAACTCCTGCCCGAAGCAGTGACGTCCGTGATCCGACATAGGACCGCCCCGAGCGGTCTTGCCGGCCGTCAGGGAGCGGTCACCACGTGAGCAGCTACGACCTGACCCAAGAGTCCACCCGGTCCGGCCGGCGCCGGGCGGCGGCCGAGCGTGCCGTCCCCCGCCGGCGGGGCAACACCACGATCTCCCCGCAGGAGACGCCCAACCGGCGCAACACCGAGCTGGCCCTGCTGGTCTTCGCGGTGCTGGTGCCCGTCCTCGCGTACGCCAACGTCGGCCTCGCGATGGACGGCAAGCTGCCCACCGGCATGCTCGGCTACGGCCTCGGCATGGGTGCCCTGGCCGTGGTCGCGCACCTGTTGGTGCGCCGCTTCGCGCCGTACGCGGACCCGCTGATGCTGCCGATCGCCACCCTGCTGAACGGGCTCGGGGTGGTGATGATCTGGCGGCTGGACAAGGCGGGCAAGCTGCTCAGGGGCAACTACCCGGCGGCCCAGAACCAGCTGATGTGGTCGGCCCTCGGGATCGCCGGCTTCATCGCGGTGATGGTCCTGCTGAAGGACCACCGGGTGCTGCAGCGCTACACCTACATCTCGATGGTGGTGGCCCTGGTCCTGCTCGCCGCACCGGCCTTCTTCCCGGCCCGGGCGGAGGACTTCGGCGCCAAGATCTGGATCCGGATGGGCAGCTTCTCCATCCAGCCCGGCGAGTTCGCCAAGATCGTCCTGACCGTCTTCTTCGCCGGCTACCTGATGGTCAAGCGGGACGCCCTGGCACTGGCCAGCCGCCGGTTCATGGGCCTGTACCTGCCGCGCGGCCGCGACCTCGGCCCGATCGTCGTGATCTGGCTGCTCAGCCTGCTGATCCTGATCTTCGAGAACGACCTGGGCACCTCGTTCCTGTTCTTCGGCCTGTTCGTGGTGATGCTCTACGTCGCCACCGAGCGGACCAGCTGGATCCTGTTCGGCCTGCTGATGTCGGTCGGCGGCGCGGTCGCGGTCGCCTCGACCGCCAGCCACGTGAAGGTCCGCATCGACGCCTGGCTCGACCCGATGGCCGCCTTCGGCGCGAACCCGCCGAAGGGCTCCACCGAGCAGATCGGCCAGTCGCTGATGGCGCTCGGCTCCGGCGGGGTCACCGGCTCCGGCCTCGGTCAGGGCCGCTCCTGGCTGATCGCCTTCGCCGCCAAGAGCGACTTCATCCTGGGCTCGTTCGGCGAGGAGCTCGGGCTGACCGGCCTGATGGCGATCTTCCTGCTGTACGCGCTGCTGGTGCAGCGCGGGCTGCGCACCGCGCTCGCCGCCCGCGACCCGTTCGGCAAGCTGTTCGCCGTCGGCCTCTCCTCGGCGATGGCGATCCAGGTGTTCGTCGTGGCCGGCGGTGTCACCGGGCTGATCCCGCTCACCGGTATGACCATGCCGTTCCTCGCCCAGGGCGGTTCGTCCGTGGTCGCCAACTGGGCGCTGGTCGCGATCCTGCTGAAGATCAGCGACAGCGCCCGCCGACCCGGGGTCGAACCGGCCCCGGCCCCCGAGGGCCAGGGAGGACCCGCCCGATGAACAAGCCGATCCGCCGGGTCTCGATCTTCTGCCTCGTGCTGATCCTGGCCCTGATGGTGCGCACCAACTGGGTGCAGGGCGTCCAGGCCGACTCCTGGGCGACCAACAAGAACAACAAGCGCCAGCTGTACGACCGGTACGCCCACCCGCGCGGCAACATCATCGTCAGCGGCCAGCCGGTCACGAAGTCGGACTTCGTCAACGGCCTGCGCTACAAGTACAAGCGCTCCTGGGTCGACGGGCCGATGTACGCCCCGGTGACCGGCTACTCCTCCCAGGCCTACGGCTCCAACCAGCTGGAGAACCTGGAGGACGGCATCCTCTCCGGCACCGACGACCGGCTGTTCTTCCGCAACACCCTGGACATGCTGACCGGCGAGCAGAAGCGCGGCGGCGACGTGGTCACCACCATCAACGCCAAGGTCCAGAAGGCCGCGTTCGACGCGATGGGCAACAAGAAGGGCGCGGTGGTCGCGCTCGACCCGAAGACCGGCGCGATCCTGGGCCTGGTCTCCACCCCGTCCTACGACCCGGGCACCTTCGCCGGCGGCGAGGCGGCCGACACCAAGGCCTGGACGGACCTCAACGCCGACCCGAACAAGCCGATGCTCAACCGGGCGCTGAAGGAGACCTATCCGCCCGGCTCGACCTTCAAGCTGGTCACCGCGACCGCGGCGTTCGAGAACGGCCGGTACCAGGGCATCGACGACGCCACCGAGACGCCCGAGCCGTACATCCTGCCCGGCACGAACACCCAGCTGAAGAACGAGAGCCCGAACGAGCGCTGCGAGAACGCCACCGTCAAGTCCGGGATGGACCAGTCCTGCAACACGGTCTTCGCCAAGATGGGCGCCGACCTGGGCAAGGAGCGGATGCGGGCGCAGGCCGAGAAGTTCGGCTTCAACAGCACGGTCGACACCCCGATCCGCTCCGAGAAGAGCGTCTTCCCGGACAGCCCGAGCCTGGACGGCACCGCCCAGGACTCGATCGGCCAGCACGACACCCGCGCCACCCCGCTCCAGATGGCCATGGTCTCCGCGGCGATCGCCAACAACGGCAGCCTGATGCAGCCGTACCTGGTCGACCAGGAGCGCTCGGCCACCTTGACCACCGTGTCCAAGCACACCGAGAAGCAGTTCTCCCAGGCGATGAGCCCGGCCACCGCGCAGAAGATGCAGGATCTGATGGTCTCGGTGGTCGAGAACGGCACCGGCACGAACGCCAAGATCCCCGGCCTCCAGGTCGGCGGCAAGACCGGCACCGCGCAGCACGGCGAGGACAACGCCGGGCTGCCGTTCGCCTGGTTCACCTCCTGGGCCAAGACCCCGGACGGCCAGTCGGTCGCAGTCGCGGTGGTCGTCGAGGACGGCTCCCAGAACCGCGACGGCATCAGCGGCGGCCGGCTCGCGGCCCCGATCGCCAAGGCGGTGATGCAGGCGGCACTCGGCAAGTAGGAGCGCGGATCCGGGGTGAGGGGAACGTCACGATCGGCAGCCCCGTCCGGATACCGGTCTGATATCGGCCGACGGCTGACTCCGGTCCGATGCGGTCCGACCGGTAGCGTATCCGCCAGCAGCGGGTGTGCCCGTTGCCGCCCGCGAGGCACCGCACGGCCCGGCCGGAGAACCGGTCGCGGACCGCGCGGCGTCACCCAGAGCGTGCGGGGACACCTACGTCACAACCTCACCGGCGGGTGAGGGAGAGGGTCGGAACTATGGAAGAGCCTCGTCGCCTCGGCGGCAGGTACGAGCTCGGCGGCGTCCTCGGACGCGGCGGCATGGCCGAGGTGTACCTCGCCCATGACACCCGGCTCGGCCGCTCCGTCGCAGTGAAGACGCTCCGGGCCGACATGGCCCGGGATCCGTCGTTCCAGGCCCGGTTCCGCCGCGAGGCGCAGTCGGCGGCGTCCCTGAACCACCCCGCGATCGTCGCCGTGTACGACACCGGCGAGGACTACATCGACGGCATCTCCATCCCGTACATCGTGATGGAGTACGTCGAGGGGTCCACGCTGCGCGAGCTGCTGCACTCCGGCCGCCGGCTGCTGCCCGAGCGCGCGCTGGAGATGACCATCGGCATCCTCCAGGCCCTGGAGTACTCGCACCGGGCCGGCATCGTGCACCGCGACATCAAGCCGGCCAACGTGATGCTGACCCGGCAGGGCAACGTCAAGGTCATGGACTTCGGCATCGCCCGTGCGATGGGTGACGCCGGGATGACCATGACGCAGACCTCCGCCGTCATCGGCACCGCCCAGTACCTCTCCCCCGAGCAGGCCAAGGGCGAGCAGGTCGACGCCCGCTCCGACCTGTACTCCACCGGCTGCCTGCTCTACGAGCTGCTGACCGTCCGCCCGCCGTTCGTCGGCGACTCGCCGGTCGCGGTGGCCTACCAGCACGTCCGGGAGGAGGCGCAGCCGCCGTCCGTCTTCGACCCCGAGGTGCGCCCCGAGGTCGACGCGATCGTGCTGAAGGCGCTCGCCAAGGACCGCGACTACCGCTACCAGACCGCCGACGAGATGCGCGACGACATCGAGCGCTTCCTCGACGGCCTGCCGGTGGCCGCCGCGCAGCAGGCCGCGTACGGCATGGGCGCGGCCGGGTACGGCTACGACCAGAACGGCTACCCGCAGCAGCACGACCCGTACGGCCAGACCAACGTGCTGCCGCAGCAGCCCGGCGGCGGCCCGACCACTGTCCTGCCGCAGGCCTCCGGGCAGCCCGGCTACGGGCAGCAGGGCGGCTACCAGGACGACGGCTACGGCCAGACCTACGCCGGTGCCGCGGGCGGCGGCAACGACGGCTACGACGACGGCTACGGCCGCGGCGGCCGCCGGAGCGAGGACCCGCCGAAGAAGAGCAACACCTCCTGGATCGTGCTGGCGGTGGCCGCCGTACTGGTCCTGGTCGGCACCTTCTTCGTCGCCCAGGCGATGTTCGGCAACGACAAGAAGGAGACCGCGAAGGTCACCGCCCCGGGCCTGGTCGGCAAGACCCTGGCCGAGGCCAAGACCGCCGCCGCCGCGGCCGGTCCCAAGCTCGTGGTGGCCGAGGGCGAGAAGATCGCCTGCCCGGACACCAACATCAAGAAGGACCAGGTCTGCGTCCAGACCCCGGCGGTCGGCACCCAGGTCGCCGAGGACTCCACCATCACGGTGCAGATCTCCTCGGGCCCGGCCAAGGCGCAGGTCCCGAGCGTGGTCGGCAAGCCGAAGGACCAGGCCACCAAGGCGCTCGCCGACCTCGGCTTCACCAACGTGACCACCGAGTACAAGGACGACGACAACGCCGCGCAGGACACCGTCACCGCCCAGGACCCGGCGGCCAACGCGGCCGTCGACCCGGGCACGGCGATCAAGCTGACCGTGTCGCAGGGCAAGGCCAAGGTGACCGTCCCGAACGTGGTCGGCTCCCAGAAGGAGGACGCCCAGGCCACCCTCCAGGGCCTCGGCTTCCAGGTGGACGTCTCGAAGACCACGCCGGCCCCGGACCCGAGCAAGGTCAACACCATCGCCTCGCAGTCGGTCCCGGCCAACACCAAGGCCCCGGCCAACACCAAGATCACGCTGGTCGTCTACAAGGCGCAGGACAAGCCCCAGATCCCGCCGCTGGCGAACGTCAAGCTGGGCGCCGCCGCGGACCAGCTGAAGGCGCTGGGCCTGACCTACGTCGTGGTCAGCGGCCCCGCGGACCCGAACGCCACCGTGCAGCAGAGCAACCCGCCGGCCGGCACCCTGGTCGACCCGAACAGCCAGATCCAGCTGTACACCAAGGCGGCGGAGCCGACCAAAGGGGGCGACCCCACCACCACACCCCCCAAAGGGGACCACTAGGCCCCCGATATTCCCCTGGTTCGGCTGAACCGGGGGACGGGGCCCGGGTAACTCCCCAGCACGCCCGAGGGCCCGCCGCGATGTCCGCGGCGGGCCCTCGGGCATTTCCGTGCCCGGCCCCCTCCCCAGGGCCGTACGGCGGCCTCAGGAGCGGCGCAGCTCCGGCGGCGGGGTGCGCTTGGCGTCCATGTCGTCCACCCGCACCAGGCTGCCCCAGACGGCCATCCGGTAGCGCGAGGTGTACACCGGCGTGCAGGTGGTCAGGGTGATGTACCGGCCGGGCCCGGCGTAGCCGGAGCGGGCCGGGACGGGCGCCACGATGCCGGTGTCGTACTTGGACGTCTCCGCCAGGGTCGCGTCGACCTGGTAGACGTACCACTTGTCCCGGGTCTCGACCACGACCGCGTCGCCCCGGTGGACGGCGTCCAGGTCGTGGAACTTGGCCCCGTGGCCGTCCCGGTGGGCGGCCAGCGCGAAGTTGCCCTGCGGGTCCCACGGCATCGCGGCCTTGTACGGCTGCTCGTAGACGCCCGCGACGCCCTCGTCCAGGACCTCGGTGGAGGTGCCCATCCGGATCAGCACCTGGTAGTCCCGGCCCATCGCCGGGACGTGCAGGAAGCCGACGTCGTCCCCGGCCGCGAACTGCTTCGGCACGGCGCCGGGGGCACCCGGGTCTCCGGGCGTGCCGGAGGCTCCGGGGGCCGGGGCGGGGCCGGGGGACCCCGCGGGGCCCGGGGTCGGCCCCGCGGCCCAGCTGCTGCGCAGCCGGTCGGCGGCCTGCGAGGCGGAGCGGTCCGCCTGCACGTTGGTCCACCACAGCGAGTAGGCCACGAACAGGCCGAGCACCAGGCCCAGGGTGATCAGCAGCTCGCCGAAGACCCCGAGCGCGGCCAGCGCCCGGTTCCGGCCCCGCCCGGCCCGCGGCTCGGGCGGGCGGAAGGCCTCCTGCGCCGGTTCGGCCGACTGCGCGGTCTCGTCCTGCATCTGCGGTGCTCCCCCTCCGGGCCGGGCGGCCGGGCGGCTACCCGCCCGTGATCGCGGCCGGCTTGCCCTGGGCACGCGGCCGTTCCTCGATCATCTTGCCAAAGACGATGAGACGGAACTTGGAAGTGAACTCCGGGGTGCACGTGGTGAGCGTGATGTAGCGGCCGGGCCCGGCGTACCCGGCGCCGTTCGGCACCGGCTTGATCACGCTGACGTTGTTGGGGGAGGTCTCCGGGATCCCCCCGGTGACCTCGTAGGTGTAGTAGCCCGCGGCGGTCTCCACCACGATCTTGTCGCCCTTGCCGAGCTCGTTGATGTACCGGAACGGCTCGCCGTGGGTGTTGCGGTGGGCGGCCAGCGCGAAGTTGCCCGCCTTGTCGCCCGGCATCCCGGTGTTGGCGTAGTGGCCGACCAGGCCCTTGTCGAGCACCGACGGCTTGGAGGTGCCCTCGGCGATCGGGAACTTCAGCCCCAGCTTGGGCAGGTAGATGATGGCGAAGCCCTTGCCGGGCTCGAACACCTCGGGCTTGTCCGGGGCGGCCGGCGCCGGCTGCCCCGGCTGCCCCGGCTGGACGGGCGGGGCAACCGCGTCGAACTGCTGCTCCAGCCGGTTGCGGGCCCCGTCGGCGGCCGCGTCGGCCTGCACGTTGGTCCACCAGAGCTGGTACGCGACGAAGAGCAGCATGACCAGGCCGAGCGAGATGCACAGCTCGCCGACGCCCCGGGCGGCCACCACGAGCAGGGACTCCTTGGGGCGCACCCGCCCGGCGGCACGGCCATTCGCCCGGCGCCGGCCGTTGCCGGAGCGCAGCGAGGTGCGGCCCTGGGCGGCGCGGCGGCGCTCGGCCCGGCCGCCGGTGGGGGCCGGTTCGCCGGCCGGCGCACCGATGTCCGGGGGCAGCCGCAGCTGGAGGGTCTGGTCGGGCAGCCAGGGGTACTCGGGCCCGTCCACGAGGGGCTCCTGGGCCTGCTCGTACACGCCCCAGGCGTCCTCGGGCACGGCCTGCACCGGGTACGGGGCGCCGTCGGTGCCGTGTTCCCGGCCCGGGTGGCCGGGGCCGCCGTACTGCCGCACGGTGCCGTACGGGTCCGTCTCCGGCTGGAAGCGCCGCTCCGGACGCAGCGCGGTCACGCCGGTCAGCCCCGGCCGATCACCGGGGCGAGCCCGGCCGACCGGTCGACCGCCTGCGGGAAGCCGCACTCCGCGAGCCAGTTGGCGAGCATCCGGTGACCGCCCTCGGTGAGCACCGACTCGGGGTGGAACTGCACGCCCTCGACCGGGAGTTCACGGTGCCTCAGGCCCATGATCACACCGCTGCCGGTGCGGGCGGTGACCACCAGCTCGGCCGGCACGGTGGCCGGTTCGACCGCCAGCGAGTGGTACCGGGTCGCGGTCAGCGGCGAGGGGAGGCCCGTGAAGACCCCGCCGTCCTCGTGCTCGACCGGCGAGGTCTTGCCGTGCAGCAGCTCGGGCGCCCGGCCGACCACCGCGCCGTAGGCGGCCGCGATCGACTGGAGGCCCAGGCAGACGCCGAACACCGGGAGCCCGATCCGCGCGCAGTGGTGCACCATCTCGATGCAGACCCCGGCCTCCTCCGGGGCGCCGGGCCCGGGGGAGAGCAGCACTCCGTCGAAGCCCTCCTCCCCGGAGCGGCGGACGGCGTGCTCGACCGTCACCTCGTCGTTGCGCACCACCTCGCAGGTGGCGCCCAGCTGGTACAGGTACTGGACCAGGTTGAAGACGAAGCTGTCGTAGTTGTCCACCACCAGGATGCGGGGCGGGGTGCTGGGCCGGGTCGTCATGCGCGCGTGGTCTCCGTGGGATGCGGTGCGGGAAGGGAGTGCCGGGCCCGCCGGCTCAGCCGGTCGCGGCGCCGTCGCCGCCGTCCACTGTGACGTCGCCGAAGGGGAGCAGCGGTTCCGCCCACGGGAAGACGTAGGTGAAGAGGAGGTAGACGATCCCCAGCACGAGGAGCAGCGAGATGACGGCCCGGACCAGGGTGTTCCCCGGGAGGTGACGCCAGATCCAGCCGTACATGGTGCTCCCTCGACGTAGCGGACTGGGTTAAAGAGTAGACCCGCCGGGTTCGGCCGCGGGGCCGGTCCGCTACTGCTGCCCGCCCGCCGAGCGCAGCTCGGTGGTGCCGGAGTAGCCGGGCAGGGTCAGGTCGCCGCTCTCCTGGACCTTCCAGCCCAGCCCGTACGCCTGGACGTACTGGAGGTAGTTGCGGATCGTCGGGTCCGTCTCGACGGTCGAGCGCAGGGCGTCGGTCTTCCCGACCGCCTTGACCACGTAGGGCGGGGAGTAGACCCGGCCCTGGAGCAGCAGGGTGTTGCCGACGCAGCGGACGGCGCTGGTGGAGATCAGCCGCTGGTCCATCACCTGCACGCCCTCGGCGCCGCCCCGCCACAGCGCGTTGACCACGGCCTGGATGTCCTGCTGGTGGATGACCAGGTCGTTGACGCCGGGCTCGGGCACCCCGGGGATGCGCGCGGTGGCGTTCGGCGGGGCGTCGTTGAGGGTGACGGTCAGGCCGCCGCCCTGGAGCGGCTCCAGGGCGGCGCCGGAGCGCAGGCCGTCCAGCTGCGCGGCGTCGGCGGGGTCGTGGCCCTGCTGCTCGGTGAGCTGCTGGGCGCGGGTCTGGAGGTCGGCGAGCTGGGACTGCGCCTGCTGGTTCTGCGCGCTGCGCTGGCGGATCACGTCGCCGAGGCTGAGCAGCGAGTTGTCGGTCCGCAGGTCGGTGCCGCGGGCGGTCTGGGCGCTGATGTAGAAGAGCAGCCCGGCGAGCGCGAACACGGCGCAGGTCAGGGCACGGCCGACAATTCGGGTGCCGGAGCGACGGGTACGGGCCGGCTCAGGGGGAATCGACAAATTAGTCACCGTACCCTTATCTCCTCAAGACCCGCCGAGCCACTACGCTAACGGACGCCGGTGGCGTGTGGCGGAGCGGTCCCAGGACGTTTCTCCACGGCGACCGCGGCCGATTCCACCCGCTGCACCCCGCGCGGTCTCACAGCGCATCGACAGGAGAGCTCCTCGTGCCGAAGTCTCGACTCCGCAAGAAGTCCGACTACACCCCGCCGACGACGGCTGCGGTGAAGATCAGTTCGGGCCGCGGGTGGGTCGCTCCGCTGATGCTCGCGCTGTTCCTGGTCGGCCTGGTGTGGATCGTCACCTACTACGTGACCAGCGGCAGCTACCCGGTCGAGGACTGGCGGAACTGGAACATCCTGGTGGGCTTCGGCTTCATCGCCGCGGGGTTCGGCGTCTCCACCCAGTGGAAGTGACGGCCCGCCCGTCCTGAGGCTCCTCACCGAGCCGTTCTCCGCCGCTCCGGATCGCTCGTCCCGGGGCGGCGGTCAGGCGTGCCCGCGGCCGGGGGACGAGCCCGGACGGAGCCGGAGCGGGGCCGACCGGGAGGGCAGCCGGTCGGTTGTCCCCACCATCGGACCACCCGCTTATCCACATGGTTATCCACACTGGGGAAAAGTCCCCCCACCCTGTGGATAACTTTTCCGGACGGGGCCGTCCACAGCTGTGCACAACTCCCCGGAGGCGCGGGAACCGCACAGCAGGACACGCGTAGAACAGCAGTCCACAACCGGGTGGACGCACAGCCTGTGCACAACCCCGCACCCGCTGTGGACAACCGTCCGAACGGTCAGGCCCCGTAGAGGGACATCCCGACCAGCAGCATCCCCGCCTCGACCGCCACCGCGCCCGCCACCGCCAGTGCCTGCACCGCGCCGCGCCGCTCGCGCGGGGCGTACATCAGGCCGGCCGCGGTCAGCGAGCCGAGCACCAGGCCGCCGACGTGCGCCCGCCAGTCGATGCCCGGGCGGGAGAAGGTGACGATCAGGTTGAAGACCAGGAACGCCATCGCCGGGGCGATCGGGCCCCGGTTCCGCAACTGCATCACGATCGTGGCGCCGATCAGCCCGAAGACCGCCCCGGAGGCGCCCACCGAGTTCATCCAGTCGCCGGCCACCAGGAAGGCGAAGGTGCTGCCGCCCAGGCCGGAGAGCAGGTAGAGGGCCAGGAACCGCAGCCGCCCGAGCGCCTGCTCCAGCGCGGGGCCGAGCCAGAACAGCACCAGCATGTTCATCCCGACGTGCCACCACTCCAGGTGCAGGAAGGTGGCGGTCAGCAGCCGGTACCACTGGTCCGGGCCGTCGGCGATGCCCGCCGGGCCGCCGAGGATGTCGCTCCCCGCGCTGAACAGCGACCAGGTCTGGCCCAGCCTGGGGGTGAGCACGTAGGCCGCCAGCACCCAGACCACGACGTTGAGGCCGATCAGCAGCCGGGTGACCAGCCCGCCGTCGGCGGCCAGGGCGCCGCCGAACCGGGTGGTCGCCTGCCGCGACCCGGCGTGGCCCTCGCCGACGCACTCCGGGCACTGGAAGCCCACCGAGGCGGTCACCATGCACCGGGGGCAGATCGGCCGCTCGCAGCGGGTGCAGGAGACCCCGGTGGGGGTCTGCGGGTGCCGGTAGCAGCCGGGCGGACCGGCCTCCGGGGACGGATCGACCGACGGGCGCGGCTCGTCCGGGAGCATCAGCGGGGTCCCCTTCCCGTACACGACCTCCGAAACCGCCAGCCTACTGCCGCGCCCCCGCCCACGGTCCCGCTCCCCCACGTCCGGCTCCACTCCGTTCCCGCGCCCCGCCGCCCGCCGGGGCCCGCGTACGGCCCACCCCGGATGCCCTCGGACAAATCAGGATGCATGATCAGCATTCAGGTGGATATGTGCATAAAGGACGCCACCCAGGAGGAGAGAACTCGTGAGCTTTTCGGATTCGGCCCGAGAGACGGCCACCAGGACCCGGGACACCGCCGCACAGTTCGCGGACAGCGCCAAGCAGCGCCTCGGCCCCGCCTTGGACGCCTTCGGTCCGAAGGCCGCGCTGGCCGCGCACAACCTCCGCGACCAGTACGACAGGCACCTCGCCCCGCAGTTCGGCCAGGCCTTCGCCAATCTGTCGCCGGAGGCCCAGCAGAACGCCCTGAAGGCCCTTCACCGGGCCCAGGAGGCCGCCCTGGCGGCCCGTCTGTCCGCCACCCGGGCCGCGGACCAGGCCCGGGCCACCGTGGGCCCCAGGGTCGCCCAGGCGGTCGAGGAGGCCCGCGCCACCGTCGTCCCGGTCGCCCAGGAGGCCCAGGCCCGCGGCGCCGCCGCGCTGACCGCCCTCCACGGCAACGTCAGCTCGGCCGAGATCAGCGAGCTGGCCGCCCGGAACGCCAGGAAGGAGCGCTGCAACCGGCTGTCCACCGGCCTCGCCGTGGCCGGCCTGCTGGCCATCGGCGGCGGTGTCCTGGCCTGGCAGTGGTGGCGCCGGCACAGCAACCCGGAGTGGCTGGTCGAGCCGCCGGCCCCGCAGGAGTCCCGGCCGGCCGGCGCGCACGCCGCCTCCGCCCCGGTGAACGGCTCCGGCCCGGACACCGCCGGTGAGCCGGCGCCCGAGAACGACGGCCCGGTCGCCGGGAACGACGGCCCCGGGCCGCGCTGACCGCGACGGACGTGCCCGGGAACGCCGATGGGCCGCCGACCAGGATCCTGGTGGGCGGCCCATCGGCTACCGCTGTGTACGGTGGTGCCTATGAGAGTCGGACTCCTGTCATCTGCCTTGCTAAGGGAGCGCGCGA
>NZ_JBEZUT010000227.1:0-14069 GCF_040636595.1 Kitasatospora sp. NPDC036755 | reverse complement strand
CCGCGATCGGCTGGTTCCAGACGTCGCCGACGCCGTCGACCGAGATGTCCGCGCCGAAGCTCTTCTGGTAGTCGGCGGCTCCGCTCGCCGCCGCGCCCGCCGCGCCTCCGGCTCCCAAGGCCGCCGCCCCGGCGCCGGCCGAGCCCGCCGCCGCCGGCCCCGAGCTGATCCAGCTGCGCGGCCCGGCGAAGGCCGTCGCCACCAACATGGACGCCTCGCTGGAGGTGCCGACCGCGACCTCGGTCCGCGCCGTGCCGGCGAAGCTGTTGATCGACAACCGCATCGTCATCAACAACCACCTGCAGCGCGCCCGTGGCGGCAAGGTCTCCTTCACCCACCTGATCGGCTACGCCCTGGTCCAGGCCATCAAGGCCGCCCCGGGCATGAACTACAGCTACAAGGTGGAGAACGGCAAGGCCTTCCTGGTCAAGCCGGAGCACGTCAACCTCGGCCTGGCCATCGACCTGGTCAAGCCGAACGGCGACCGCCAGCTGGTCGTCGCGGCCATCAAGAAGGCCGAGACGCTCGACTTCTTCGGCTTCTGGCAGGCCTACGAGGACATCGTCCGCCGGGCCCGCGCCAACAAGCTGACCATGGACGACTTCACCGGCGTCACGGTCTCGCTGACCAACCCCGGCGGCATCGGCACCGTGCACTCCGTGCCGCGCCTGATGCAGAACCAGGGCACCATCGTCGGCGTCGGCGCCATGGAGTACCCGGCCGAGTTCCAGGGCTCCGCCCCGGAGACCCTGTCCCGCCTGGGCGTCTCCAAGATCATGACGCTGACCTCGACCTACGACCACCGCGTCATCCAGGGCGCGGCGTCCGGCGAGTTCCTGCGCGAGATCCACCGCCTGCTGCTCGGCGAGAACGGCTTCTACGACGAGATCTTCGAGTCGCTGCGGATCCCGTACGAGCCGGTCCGCTGGGCCACCGACGTCGCCACCACCCACGACGACGAGGTCAACAAGACCGCGCGCGTCATGGAGCTGATCCACTCCTACCGGGTCCGCGGCCACCTGATGGCCGACACCGACCCGCTGGAGTACAAGCAGCGCAAGCACCCCGACCTGGACGTCACCACCCACGGCCTCACCCTGTGGGACCTGGAGCGCGAGTTCGCGGTCGGCGGCTTCGGCGGCCAGAAGATGATGAAGCTCCGCGACATCCTCGGCCTGCTGCGCAACACGTACTGCCGCACCGTCGGCGTCGAGTACATGCACATCCAGGACCCGAAGCAGCGCAAGTGGCTGCAGGAGCGCCTGGAGAAGCCGTACACCAAGCCGGAGCGCGAGGAGCAGCTGCGGATCCTCCGCCGCCTGAACTCGGCCGAGGCCTTCGAGACCTTCCTGCAGACCAAGTACGTCGGGCAGAAGCGCTTCTCGCTGGAGGGCGGCGAGTCGCTCATCCCGCTGCTGGACGCCACCATCGACGCCGCCGCCGAGCACCGCCTCGACGAGGCCGTCATCGGCATGGCCCACCGCGGCCGCCTGAACGTGCTGGCCAACATCGTCGGCAAGCCGTACGGCAAGATCTTCGGCGAGTTCGAGGGCAACCTCGACCCGAAGTCCATGCACGGCTCCGGCGACGTCAAGTACCACCTGGGCTCCGAGGGCACCTTCACCGGCCTGGACGGCGAGACCATCAAGGTGTCGCTCGCCGCGAACCCCTCCCACCTGGAGACGGTCGACCCGGTCGTCGAGGGCATCGCCCGCGCCAAGCAGGACATCCTGGACCAGGGCGGCACGACCTTCCCGGTGCTGCCGATCCAGGTCCACGGCGACGCGGCCTTCGCCGGCCAGGGCGTCGTCGCGGAGACCCTGAACATGTCGCAGCTGCGCGGCTACCGCACCGGCGGCACCGTGCACGTCGTGGTGAACAACCAGGTCGGCTTCACCGCCGCCCCGGCCAGCAGCCGCTCCTCGATGTACTGCACCGACGTGGCCCGGATGATCGAGGCCCCGATCTTCCACGTGAACGGCGACGACCCGGAGGCCGTGGTCCGCGTCGCGCGGCTCGCCTTCGAGTTCCGCCAGGCGTTCCACAAGGACGTCGTGATCGACCTCATCTGCTACCGCCGCCGCGGTCACAACGAGGCCGACAACCCGTCGTTCACCCAGCCGCTGATGTACGACCTGATCGACAAGAAGCGCTCGGTGCGCAAGCTGTACACCGAGGGCCTGATCGGTCGCGGCGACATCACCATGGAAGAGGCGGAGCAGGCGCTCCAGGACTTCCAGGGCCAGCTGGAGAAGGTCTTCGCCGAGGTCCGCGAGGCGGCCCAGGCTCCGGCCGACGCCACCGCCGGCAAGCCGGTCGCCGACTTCCCGGTCTCCATCCAGACCGGCATCTCCCAGGAGATGGTCAAGCGGATCGCCGCCTCCCAGGTCAACTTCCCGGACTGGCTGACCGTCCACCCGCGCCTGCTGCCGCAGCTGCAGCGCCGCGCCGCCTCGGTCGAGGACAACACCATCGACTGGGCGATGGGCGAGACCCTCGCCATCGGCTCGCTGCTCATGGAGGGCCACCCGGTCCGCCTGGCCGGCCAGGACAGCCGCCGCGGCACCTTCGGCCAGCGGCACGCCGTCCTGATCGACCGCAAGACCGGCGAGGACTACACCCCGCTGCAGTACCTCACCGAGGACCAGGCCCGCTACACCGTCTACGACAGCCTGCTGTCGGAGTACGCGGCCATGGGCTTCGAGTACGGCTACTCGCTGACCCGCCCGAACTCGCTGGTCATGTGGGAGGCGCAGTTCGGCGACTTCGTCAACGGCGCGCAGACCATGGTGGACGAGTACATCGCCTCCGCCGAGCAGAAGTGGGGCCAGCACTCCGGCGTCACCCTGCTGCTGCCGCACGGCTACGAGGGCCAGGGCCCGGACCACTCGTCCGCCCGCCCGGAGCGCTTCCTCCAGCTGTGCGCGCAGAACAACATGACGGTCGCGATGCCGACCCTGCCGTCGAACTACTTCCACCTGCTGCGCTGGCAGGCGCACAACCCGCACCACAAGCCGCTGGTCGTCTTCACCCCGAAGTCGATGCTGCGTCTGAAGGCCGCGGCGAGTGCGACCGAGGAGTTCCTGTCCGGCTCGTTCCGCCCGGTCATCGGCGACACCACCGTCGACCCGGCGCAGGTCCGCAAGGTGGTCATCACCTCCGGCAAGTTCTACTACGACCTGGCGGCGGCCCGCACCGAGCGCGGCGTCACCGACACCGCGATCGTCCGGGTCGAGCGGCTCTACCCGCTGCCGGTGGCCGAGCTCCAGGAGGAGCTGGCCCGCTACGGCGAGAACGTCCAGTTCGTCTGGGCGCAGGAGGAGCCGGCCAACCAGGGTGCCTGGCCGTTCATCGCGATGAACCTGGTCGACCACCTGCAGGTCGTCATCGGCCGCACCGGCGGCGACGCCCGTCTGCGCCGCGTCGCCCGCACGGCGGCCTCGTCCCCGGCGGTCGGCTCGGCCAAGCGGCACGCCGCCGAGCAGCAGGCGCTGGTCGAGGAGGTCTTCGCGCTCTGACGCGCCGAAGCCCCGCGCTCCACGACGCCCGCGGCCCCGTCCTCCCCACCGGGAGGGCGGGGCCGCGGGCCGTTCGTGCCCCGGCCCCGGTTGCGGCTCCGCGACCAAAGCGGAACCGCCGTGCGCGAGCTCCTGGCGGGTCGGTAGGTCATGCCTCGCCGTTCGTCGGCCCCGGGCGCGTGATCGAGCAGGCGGACCCGGCCTCCGGGGCCGCCAAGGTCACCGTCGGCACCTGGCGGGCCGCCTGACCGCACTATCCTGACCAGGTCAATCCCCGTCTGACCGGAGCGAACCGTGTACTTCACCGACCGAGGCATCGAGGAACTGGAGAACCGGCGCGGCGAGGAGGAGGTCACCCTGGGGTGGCTGGCCGAGCAGCTGCGCACGTTCGTCGACCTCAACCCGGACTTCGAGGTCCCGGTCGAGCGGCTGGCCACCTGGCTGGCGCGGCTCGACGACGAGGACGACGAGTGACCCGGTGACGGCCCGCCGCGAGGCCCGGGAGGCAACCCCCTCCCGGGCCTCGCGCGTGTCCGGGGCCGGGCCGACCGCCCGTAGGGGCGGTCTCGGGGACGGATCGGGGTCGGGATCGGGGGCAGGCGCGCTTGACTCTGCCAGTACGCGATATATCGTCTTTAAAAGAGAACGCGATACATCGCGATCGCCAACGGGAGGCGGCAGAAATGAGCCAGTGGACGGTCGAGGGCACCGAGAGGATCACCTTCGACGAGACGGTGCGCGCGCTGCACGTGCGGACCATCGACGGCACGGTGAACGTGGTCGCGGCCGAGGGCCCGGCCCGCCTGGAGGTCACCGAACTGGTCGGCGAGCCCCTGCACGTGACCCTGGTGGACGGCGTCCTGACGGTCACCTACAAGGACATCAACAGCTGGGGCGAGTTCGGCGACTGGATCAAGTCGGTCGGCTCGGTGAAGAACTTCTTCGGCACCTTCAAGCGCAAGCGGATCGCCGCCGTCACCGTGACCGTCCCGGTCGAGGTCGAGGTCAAGGTCGGCACCGTGTCGGCCGACGCCACCGTCAGCGGGGTCAGCGGGCACGTCTCGGTGCAGAGCGCCAACGGCGACACCACCCTCGCCGGGGTGACCGGCCGCATCGAGGCCGGCACCGTCTCCGGCGACGTGGACGCCCAGGCGGTCGGCGGCCGGCTCAAGGTCAACACCGTCTCCGGGCAGCTCACCGTGATCGCCGGCACCGCCGACCGGATCCAGGCCAACACCGTCACCGGCGCCGTCACCCTGGACCTCGACGTGGCCGGCGAGACCGACGTCAAGGTCAACACCGTCAGCGGCGCGGTCGTGGTCCGGATCCCCTCGCTGGCCGACGCCACCGTCGAGGCCGGCTCCACCAGCGGCGACGTCTCCAGCACCTTCGAGGAGCTCCAGATGAGCAGCACCTGGGGCGCCAAGAAGATCTCGGGCCGGCTCGGCGAGGGCCGCGGCAGCCTCAACGTCACCACCGTCTCCGGCGGGGTCACCGTGCTGCGCCGTCCCGACGCGGAGGAGGACGGCCCCGTGGTGGTCAAGGAGCTGCCGGCCGGCCCGGGCACCCCGAACCTCAGCAAGGAGGCCTGAGATGACTCCCGTGTTCGGCCACGGCCGGCTCCGCCTCTACCTGTTGAAGCTGCTGGACGAGGCCCCGCGGCACGGCTACGAGGTGATCCGGCTGCTGGAGGAGCGCTTCCAGGGCCTGTACGCCCCCTCGGCCGGGACGGTCTACCCGCGGCTGGCCAAGCTGGAGCAGGAGGGGCTGGTCACCCACAGCACCGAGGGCGGCCGCAAGGTGTACCGGCTGACCGACGCAGGACGCGCCGAACTCGAAGCCCGGCAGGGCGAGTTGGACGAGCTCGAAGTGGAGATCCTCGACTCCGTGGCGCAGCTCGCCGGGGCGATCCGCGAGGACGTCCGGGACAGCGCCAAGGACCTGCGCGAGGAGCTGTGGAACGCCGCCAAGCAGGCGCCGCGGCCGGAGCGCGCCGAGGGCGGCGACCCGTGGGCCGGGCCCTGGGGCGACAACGAGTCCTGGCAGCGCGCCAAGGAGGAGTTCGCCCAGTTCAAGCAGCAGGCCAAGGACCAGGCCAAGCGCGCCCGGGAGCAGGAGAAGGCCGCCAAGGCCAAGGCGAAGGCGGCCGAGGAGGAGGCCCGCCGGCTGCGCGAGCAGGCCAAGGCCTCGCGCACCGCCGCCCAGCAGGAGGCGCTGCGGATCAAGCGCCGGGTCGAGCAGCAGGTGCGCGAGCACGCGGCGAAGGGCGACTGGCCGACCGGGCTGGCCGAGGGCCTGTCCGAGCTGACCAAGGGCCTCGCCGGGCTGGCCGACGCGGCCCGCTGGGGCCACGGCTCGGAAGAGCCTCCGGCCGGGCCCGCCGAGCGGGTCACCGTGACCCGGATCGACCTGGACGAGGACCGGCCCGGCGACGCGCCGGCCGACCTGCCGGCGTGGACCCGCACCGACCCGGCCGGGGACCCGTCCCGCGAGCTGGAGCGGCTGCTCGACCGCTTCCGCGACCAGGTCCGCGACGCGGCCCGGGACGGCGGGGTGGGCGCGGACGAGCTGGCCGAGGCCCGTGCGGTGCTGGGCACCGCGGGCGAACGGCTGAAGCGGCTGCTCGGCCGGACCGACTGAGCCGGCGGTCCGGAGGGCGACGGCCCGGTGTCCCGTTCGGGAGGCGCCGGGCCGCCGCACGTGCGGTCGGGCGGGTCGGGCGGGGCGACCCGGTCGGGCCGGGCGTCAGGGGGTGAGGACGATCTTCCCGAAGACGTCGCCCCCGGCGAGCCTGGCGAAGCCGTCCCGGGCCTCGGCCAGCGGCAGCACCGAGTCGATCACCGGCCGGACGCCGGTGTTGGCGCAGAAGGCGAGCAGCCCGGCCAGCTCCTCCTTGGTGCCCATGGTCGAGCCGACCACCTTGAGCTCCAGGAAGAAGATCCGGTTGAGCTCGGCGGAGGCCGGGCTGGGGCCGGAGGTCGCCCCGGAGATGACGATGGTGCCGCCCGGGCGCAGCGACTTCACCGAGTGCGACCAGGTCGCGGCGCCGACCGTCTCCATGACCGCGTCCACCCGCTCGGGCAGCCGGGCGCCGCTCTCGAAGGCCGCGTCGGCGCCGAGCTCCACCGCCCGGGCGCGCTTGGCCTCGGTCCGTCCGGTGACCCAGACCCGCAGGCCGGCCGCCTTGCCGAGGACGATCAGCGCGGTCGCCACCCCGCCGCCCGCCCCCTGCACCAGGACGGTGTCGCCGGGCCTGACCCCGGCGTTGGTGAACAGCATCCGGTAGGCCGTCAGCCAGGCGGTGGGCAGGCAGGCGGCCTGCTCGAAGCTCAGCCCGGCGGGCTTGGGCAGCAGGTTCCAGGTGGGCACCGCGACCTTCCGGGCGAAGGTGCCCTGGTAGCGCTCGGTCAGGATGGACCGCGGCTCGTCCGGGCCGACCCCGTGGCCGCTCTGGCCGATCACCGAGTGCAGGACCACCTCGTTGCCGTGCTCGTCGACGCCCGCGGCGTCGCAGCCGAGGATCATCGGCAGCCGCTCGGCGGGCAGGCCGACCCCGCGCAGCGACCACAGGTCGTGGTGGTTGAGGCTGGCGGCCCGGACCGTGACCACGCTCCACCCGGGGCGGGCCTGCGGCTCGGGGAGGTCGCCCAGCTCCAGCCCGCTCAGCGGGTCGGCGGCGTCGGTACGTGCGGCGTAGGCAGCGAACATGCCACCGGACGATAGCCGGGACGGCCGGGGCCGGGAACCACGCGAAGGTGTGACGCGTGTCCCGGCCCCGGGCCGTTCGGCGAATCCGGTCGGATCGTCAGATCCGCGCCACGCCCTCGGCCCGGGCGGCCTCGGCGACGGCCTTGGTGACCGCCGGCGCGACCCGCTCGTCGAACGGCGAGGGGATGACCTTCTGCGGCGTCAGCTCGTCGGCCACGACGCCGGCCAGCGCCTTCGCGGCGGCCAGCTTCATGCCCTCGGTGATCCGGGAGGCGCGGACCTGGAGGGCGCCCGCGAAGATGCCCGGGAAGGCCAGCACGTTGTTGATCTGGTTCGGGAAGTCGCTGCGGCCGGTGGCGACCACGGCGGCGTACTTGTGCGCGACCTCGGGGTGGATCTCCGGGGTGGGGTTGGCCATCGCGAAGACGAACGCGCCCTCGGCCATGGTCGCGACGACCTCCTCCGGCACGGTGCCGCCGGAGACGCCGATGAACACGTCGGCGCCGGCCAGCGCGTCGGCCAGCGTGCCCTTGACCCCGGTGCGGTTGGTCCGCTGGGCGATCTCGGCCTTGACGTCGGTGAGGTCGCCGCGGCCCTCGTACACCACGCCCTTGCGGTCGCAGACGGCCACGTCGCCGATGCCGGCCGCGACCAGCATCTTGGCGATGGCGATGCCGGCCGCGCCGGCGCCGGAGATGACGGCCCGCAGCGATCCGATCTCCCGGCCGGTCACCTTGGCGGCGTTCCACAGGGCGGCGGTGGTGACGATCGCGGTGCCGTGCTGGTCGTCGTGGAAGACCGGGATGTCCAGGGCCTCCTGGAGCCGGCGCTCGATCTCGAAGCAGCGGGGCGCGGAGATGTCCTCCAGGTTGACGCCGCCGAAGGAGGGCGCGAGCCGGACGACGGTCTCGACGATCTCGTCGACCCCGGTGCAGGCGAGCGCGATCGGCACCGCGTCCACGCCGCCGAACTGCTTGAACAGGATGGCCTTGCCCTCCATCACCGGCAGCGAGGCCTGCGGGCCGATGTCCCCGAGGCCCAGCACGGCGGTGCCGTCGGTGACCACCGCGACGGTGTTGGACTTCCAGGTGTAGTCGTTGACCAGTTCGGGCTGCTCGGCGATGGCCGTGCAGACCTTGGCGACACCGGGGGTGTAGGCGAGGGACAGGTCGTCCGCGTCGCGCACCGGGACGGTCGCCCGGATCTCCATCTTGCCGCCGCGGTGGAGCGCGAAGACCGCGTCGACCGGATCGTCGGTGTCCTGGGTGCTGCTGTGAATGATCTCCGCTGCCACGATGACCTCTTCGTCATTGATCTGGCGAGGACGCGCGGCCGACGGACAGGACGACCCGGCCGGAAACCGGAAACCGGGTACGCCGAAGCGAACCCGGGGGCCAGGGTCGGGGCGCTGCCGTCGGGCGGCGCCCTCGGATGAGGGTGTTATGGGGTCTTGTGTTGTCCGCGTTGTGCTTCCAGGCCGAGCGTAGGTCGGACGGAGGCATCGCACCTATGCCTTTTCGTCCTCGTCACGTACGGTTCACGCCGCGCTGTCGCATCACAGGGGCCCGGCGTCGGAAGCGCCGGGCTCCGGCGGCGGCAACGGCATGAGCGCACGCGCACCCGCAGGAGTGAACGCAGAGCCGAAGGGGAGTCGGCGCCCCGGATACGGAGCCGCGTGAGGACTTCCGTTCCCGGGCACCCCGAGCCTGTCGGGGCTCGTCGGTCTGGTTCGAGCGTTCGGGGGTCACCCGGTAACGAATTCTGACACACCCGCCGCCGGGCCCGGCAGGCCGGGATGGCAGGATCGCTTGTCCGCCATTTCGCGTACACCCTCGCGACACGCCGTGGCGGCCGCTCGTCCCTCCCACAGGAGCCGCCCTCATGCCTCACGTCCGCCCCGCCCGTCGTCAGATCCCGGCCGCCACCGCCCTGGCCGTCGCCGGAGCCCTGCTGCTGACCGGCTGCGGCGGCGGGAAGGCCGCCGCGGAGGATCCGGTCAAGGACCTGCGCGGCAAGCTGCCGAAGGAGCGGCGGGCGGCCGGGGTACTGCGGATCGGAATGGACGTCAACTACGCCCCGGTGGAGTTCAAGGGCCCGGACGGCGCCCCGACCGGGCTCGACCCCGACCTCGCGGCCGCCCTCGGCCGGATCCTCGACGTGCGGGTCGAGTTCGTCGACACCCCCTTCGACAAGCTGGTGCCGAACCTCCAGGGCAAGCAGTACGACCTGGTGATGTCGGCGCTCAGCGACACCCGCCGGCGCCGCGACGCCGTGGACGAGAACGGCAAGCCGGCCGGGCCCGGCGTGGACTTCGTGGACTACTTCATCGCCGGCACCTCGATCATCGTCCCGAAGGGCAACCCGAAGGCGATCAAGGGCCTGGACGACCTGTGCGGCAAGACCGTCGCGCTCCAGCAGGGCACCACCCAGGACGAGATCGTCACCCGCCAGGTGGCCGTCTGCGCCCGGGCCGGCCGGCCGCCGCTGACCCCCCACAAGCTGGACACCGACGCCAAGGCGCTGGCCGAGGTCGCCTCCGGCGCCGCCGCGGCCGGACTGAACGACTACCCGGTGGCCGCCTACGCGGCGAAGACCACCGACGGCGGCGGCCGCTTCGAGGTGACCGGCGGGCAGTCCACCTCCAACCCGTACGGGATCGCGCTGCGCAAGGAGGACGGCGCGCTGCGCGACGTGCTGGCCAAGGCGATCGACCAGCTGATCCGCAGCGGCGAGTACGACAAGATCCTGGCCAAGTGGAACGTCACGGCCGGTGCCGCGCAGAACGCGGTGGTCAACGGGGGCATCTGAGCGGGCGGACGGCGGGCGGACGGCGGGCGGAGGGCGGGCGGAGGGCGGGCCTCCCGATGCGGTACGGACCGGTCCGCATACCTATGCGCAGAGTGACAGTGGTACGGGATAAGTCCGAATAGCGGACAGCGCGACCCCTCGTTATCCGATTTTGATCTGGATGAGGGCCACCTGACTGTCGTCAGATGGCAGGATTCCCCCCATCTCGGATCGAGCCGGCCACAGGTCGAGGCAGTCCGGTCAACGTCCACCTCGGCGGAGGGTGGCGGAAGCAGTACCTCGTACAACCCCGGGCGGCTCCCCCCGCGCCCGGGCAACTGCACGACCCGGCCTGCACGTACGACGACGTACGGCGACACGCACCCGTACCGAGCCGCGCGGCTCGCCGTTCCGGTGCGCCGCTCCCGCGGCGCGCTCCGCCCGACCTCTCTCCCCCAGGATGGAGATCCCCCTCATGACCACCCGTACCCAGCGCAGCCGGCTCCTCGCAGCCGGTGTGGTCGCCGCCTCGGTCTCCCTCGTGCTGACCGGTTGCAGCAGCAGCAAGAGCGAGAGCAGTGGCGCCCCCAACGCCTCCGCGACCGTCAACGAGGTCAAGGCCGACCCCAAGCTGGCCGCGCTCGTCCCGGACGACGTCAAGGCCGCCGGCAAGCTCGTGGTGGGCGCGGACGCCTCCTACGCGCCGGACGAGTTCAAGGACGACAGCGGCAAGGTCATCGGCATGGACGTCGACCTGGCCAACGCCATCGCCGCCAAGCTCGGGCTGAAGGCCGACGTCCAGGACTCCGGCTTCACCGCGATCATCCCCGGCATCCAGTCGAACAAGTTCCAGCTCGGCATGTCGTCCTTCACGGACAACAAGGAGCGCGAGCAGATCGTCGACATGGTCACCTACTTCAACTCCGGCAGCGCCGTCGCGGTGAAGAAGGGCAACCCGGAGAAGATCGACCCGAAGGACCTCTGCGGCAAGAAGGTCGCCGTCCAGACCGGCACCACCCAGGCCGACGAGATCAAGGACACCCGCGACCCGGACTGCGCCAAGGCCGGCAAGCCGGGCATCCAGAACGGCGGCGACAAGTTCGACCTCCAGACGGACGTCACCAACGCCGTCGTCTCCGGCCGCGACCAGGCCCTGATGGCCGACTCCCAGGTCGTCGACTACGCGGTGAAGCAGTCCGGCGGCCAGCTGGAGAAGGTCGGCGAGACCTACGGCGTCGCCCCCTACGGTGTGGCCCTGTCCAAGGGCTCCAAGCTCACCCCGGCCATCCAGGGCGCCGTCCAGTCGCTGATCGACGACGGCACCTACAAGCAGATCCTCAGCAAGTGGGGTGTCGAGGCCGGCGCCATCGACAAGTCGGTCGTCAACGGCGCCGTCTGACCCTCGCCCGCTTCACCTTCTCCCCCGAGGCCACACCGTGAACTCTTTGGACAAGGGGACGGCGGAGAAGGGGCGGCCTGAGATCATCAAGGCCGTCCCCGTCCGCCACCCCGGACGCTGGGCCGGCGCCGTCGTCATCGCCGTACTCGCGGCGATGCTCGTGAGCGCCCTCTTCACCAACCCCGCTTTCAAGTGGGACATCGTCGGTCAGTACCTGTTCCACGACAGCATCATGCACGGGCTGCTGGTGACGCTGGAGCTGACCGTTCTCGCCATGCTCATGGGCGTGGTCGGCGGCATCGTCCTCGCGGTGATGCGCCTGTCCCCGAACCCGCTGCTGGCCGGCGTCGCCTGGGTCTACATCTGGATCTTCCGCGGCACCCCGGTGCTGGTGCAGCTGGTGTTCTGGAACTTCCTCGGCCTGATCTGGGCCAAGCTGTCGGTCGGCGTCCCGTGGGGGCCGGAGTTCTGGTCCGAGCAGACCAACGTGCTGATCCCGACCTTCGTCGCCGCGCTGCTGGGCCTCGGACTCAACGAGGCCGCCTACATGGCGGAGATCGTCCGCGGCGGCATCCAGTCGGTGGACGAGGGCCAGACCGAGGCCGCGCACGCGCTCGGCATGAGCCGGTTCCAGACCATGCGCCGGATCGTCCTGCCGCAGGCCATGCGGGTGATCATCCCGCCGACCGGCAACGAGACCATCTCGATGCTGAAGACCACCTCGCTGGTCTCCGTGATCTCCCTGGAGGAGATCTTCCGGGCCGGCCAGGTCATCTACTCCCGGAACTACCAGAACATCCCGCTGCTGATCGTGGTCAGCCTCTGGTACCTGTTCTTCACCTCCGTGCTGACCATCGGCCAGTACTACATCGAGCGCCACTACGCCCGGGGTTCCAACCGCACCCTGCCGCCCACCCCGCTGCAGCGGCTGCGGGGCCTGTTCGCCGGCAAGCCCGCTCCGAAGACGACCGCCGACGTCGTCCCGGGACTCGAGGGAGGTGGTCACGTATGACCGACCTGACCAAGCCCCCCGCCGGGGCCGCCGCGGCCGCCGAGCCCATGGTCCGTGCCGAGAACGTGCACAAGTCCTACGGCCCGGTCGAGGTGCTCAAGGGCATCGACCTGGAGGTCAGACAGGGCGAGGTGTTCTGCCTGATCGGCCCCTCCGGCTCCGGCAAGTCCACCTTCCTGCGCTGCATCAACCACCTGGAGAAGATCAACGGCGGCCGCCTCTGGGTGGACGGCGAACTGGTCGGCTACCGGCAGCGGGGCGACCGGCTGCACGAGCTCAAGGACCGCGAGGTCGCCCTCAAGCGGCGCGACATCGGCATGGTCTTCCAGCGCTTCAACCTGTTCCCGCACATGACCGCGATCGAGAACGTCATGGAGGCACCGGTCCAGGTCAAGGGCGAGAGCAGGGCCGACGCCCGCGAGCGCGGAATGGCCCTGCTGGAGCGGGTCGGCCTCGCCGACAAGGCGAAGAACTACCCCTCGCAGCTCTCCGGCGGCCAGCAGCAGCGTGTGGCGATCGCCCGCGCGCTGGCCATGAAGCCCAAGCTGATGCTCTTCGACGAACCCACCTCCGCGCTCGACCCGGAGCTCGTCGGCGACGTCCTGGACGTCATGCGCGGCCTCGCCGAGGAGGGCATGACCATGGTGGTCGTCACCCACGAGATGGGCTTCGCCCGCGAGGTCGGCGACGCCCTGGTGTTCATGGACGGCGGTGTGGTGGTCGAGTCCGGCAACCCCCGCGAGGTGCTCACCGACCCCCAGCACGAGCGCACCAGGGCCTTCCTGTCCAAGGTGCTCTGACCTTGTGCTCCCGGCGCCCGGCAGGCCCTTCCTGCCGGGCGCCGACCCCTTCCCGCCTGGGAGAAGAGGCCGGAGCCCGGTACGGGTAATAGGCTGGAGGCAGGAAGCCCGTTACCGAATCCTGGAAGGACCCCTGTGGAGCTCGCCGCCTACGCCGATCTCGCCGTTCGGCTGGTGAACACCGAGGAGCCCGAGCGCGGCACCGACACGCTGACCTCCGTGGAGGCCGTGCGCGGCCTGTTCTCCGAGGCCTCGCGGGCCGCCGCCCTCGCCGACGAGTCCGACCTGCCCCGGCTGCGGGCCGTGCGGACCCGGCTGCGCGGGGTCTTCGAGGCCGCCGCCGAGGGGGACGAGGTCCGCGGCGTCGACCTCCTGAACAGCCTGCTGATGGAGTACCCCGTCAGCCCGCTGGTCTCCGGACACGACTACCTGGACGACGCCGGGCGGCCGCGCTGGCACCTGCACCTGGCCGACAACTCCCCCACCGCCACCGCGCACTTCACCGCGGTCGCCTGCATGGGCCTGGCCGTCCACCTCACCGAACTGGGCGCCGACCGGCTCGGCATCTGCCAGGCCACGCCCTGCCGCAACGCCTACCTGGACACCTCGACCAACCGCTCCCGCCGCTACTGCTCGGACCGCTGCGCCACCCGCGCCAACGTCGCCGCCTACCGGGCCCGCAAGCGCCAGGAGGCGGAGGCGGCGAGCCGGGCCTAGCCACGGCCGCGCGTTGTGAAGACCGGCCCTAGACCCAATGCCGGTGACTTTAAGTGGTGCTACGCGGGGTGATGGTGGGTGCTACGGGTTGTGGTGGTGGCCAGTTGCGGTGCTGGGCCCGTTTGAGG
>NZ_JBEZUT010000226.1:0-14087 GCF_040636595.1 Kitasatospora sp. NPDC036755 | reverse complement strand
CGCAGCGCGCGGGCCAGGTCGTCCCGGCGCTCCAGCACCAGGCGGCGCAGCGCCGGCGCGGCCTGCGGGTGCCCCGCCAGCCAGGCGTCGGCCCCGGCCAGGGTCTGCTCGTCGGCCTGGGCGATCGGGAAGAACCCGCCGACGATCCGCATCGCGATCTCGATGGTCCGGTCGGCCCAGACCCGCTCCAGCAGCTTGAAGTACGGCGCCGCGTAGAGCGCGGTCAGGTCGCGCTGGGAGGGGATCGAGAAGCCCGCCGTGTTGGCCTCGACCAGGGCGCTCGGCAGCTCGTCCGAGTCGATCACGGCCGACCAGGCGGCGGCCTTGGCCTCCGCGGTGGGCCGGGCGGCCAGGCTCTGGGTGTGGTGCCGCTTGCCGCTCGCGGTGTTGTCGGCGGCCAGCTCGGCGTCGAGTTCCTCGTCGCCGGCCTGGCCGGCCGCCGCCAGCGCCAGCCACAGCGACCAGCGCAGGTCCTGGTCGACCTTCAGGCCGTCGATCCGGGCGCTGCCGGACAGCAGGCCGCGGACCAGGCCGAGGTGCTCGGCGCCGCCCGCGGTCTGGGCGAGGAAGCGGGCCCAGGCCAGCTGGTGGTCGCTGCCGGGGACGGCCTCGCGCAGCTCGCGCAGGGCGCCGTCGGCGAGCAGCCGGCCGCCCTCGCCGCGCCAGGCCGGGTCGGCGTAGAGGTCGACGGCGGTCTTGACCTGGGCGTGCAGCGACTGGAGCACGCCGATGTTGCCCTCCTGGCCGGCGAACCGCAGCACCAGGGCGACGTAGTCGCGGGCCGGCATCAGGCCGTCCCGGGTGAGGTTCCAGACCGCGGACCAGGTCAGCGCGCGGGACAGCTCCTCGCGGATGTCGCCCAGACCGGCGCGCAGGGTCTCCAGCGACTCCTCGTCGAAGCGGATCTTGCAGTAGGTCAGGTCCTCGTCGTTGAGCAGCACCAGCGCCGGACGGGGCAGGCCGGCGGCCTCGGTGACGACGGTCCGGGAGCCGGTGACGTCCAGCTCGATCCGCCCGGTGCGCACCAGGGCGCCGTCGGCGTCCCGGTCGTACAGGCCGACCGCGATCCGGTGCGGGCGCAGCACCTCGCCGTCCTGGAGCACGGCCAGCTCGGTGATCCGGCCCTCGGCGTCGGTGGTGACCTGCGGGGTGAGCGCGTTGACCCCGGAGGTCTGGAGCCAGGCGGCGGCCCAGGACTTGAGGTCGCGGCCGCTGGTCTCCTCCAGCACCTCCAGCAGGTCGCCCAGCTCGGTGTTGCCGAAGGCGTGGCGCTTGAAGTAGCGGCGGGCGCCCTCGAAGAAGGCCTCCGAACCGACGTACGCCACCAGCTGCTTGAGGACGGACGCGCCCTTGGCGTAGGTGATGCCGTCGAAGTTGAGCTTGGCGTCCTCGAGGTCCCGGATGTCCGCGGTGATCGGGTGGGTGGTGGGGAACTGGTCCTGCCGGTAGGCCCAGGCCTTGCGCTGGTTGGCGAAGGTGACCCAGGCCGAGGAGTACCGGGTGCGGGCGCCGATCAGGCCGTAGGAGCCCATGAAGTCGGCGAAGGACTCCTTCAGCCACAGGTCGTCCCACCAGCGCATGGTGACCAGGTCGCCGAACCACATGTGCGCCATCTCGTGCAGGATGACGTTGGCCCGGCCCTCGTACGCGGCGTCGGTGACCTTCGAGCGGAAGACGAACTCCTCGCGGAAGGTGACGCAGCCGGGGTTCTCCATCGCGCCGATGTTGTACTCGGGGACGAAGGCCTGGTCGTACTTGCCGAAGGGGTACGGGTAGTCGAACTCCTCGTGGAAGAAGTCGAGCCCGAGCTTGGTGACGCCGAGGATCTCCTCCGCGTCGAAGTGCGGGGCCAGCGACTTGCGGCACATCGCGGAGAGCGGGATCTCCAGCGCGGTGCCGTCGGCCAGGTCGCGGCGGTAGTGGTCGCGGACGACGTGGTACGGGCCGGCGACGACGGCGGTGAGGTAGGTGGAGATCGGCTTGGTCGGCGCGAACTCCCAGGTGCGCGCCTCGCCCTCGGCGCCGACGCTCTCGTGCGCGGCGTTGGACCAGACGTCCCAGGCGGCCGGGGCGGTCACGGTGAAGGTGAACGGGGCCTTCAGGTCGGGCTGTTCGAAGTTCGCGAACACCCGGCGGGCGTCGGCCGGCTCGTAGTGGGTGTAGAGGTAGGTCTCGCCGTCCACCGGGTCGACGAAGCGGTGCAGGCCCTCGCCGGTGCGGCTGTAGGCGCAGTCGGCCTCGACGGTCAGCACGTTCTCGGCGGCCAGGCCGTCGACGTGCACCCGGGCGCCGTCGTAGGCGGTGGCCGGGTCGAGGGCGCGGCCGTTGAGGGTGACCGAGCGGACGGCGGGGGCGAGCAGGTCGAGGAAGGTGTCCGCACCGGGCTGGGAGCAGCGGAAGGTGACGGTGGTGGTGGAGCGGAAGGTGCCGGCCGCCCGGTCGGGGGCCGAGGTCACGTCCAGTCGTACCTGGTAGCCGTCCACGGCCAGGATGCTGGCCCGCTGCTGCGCCTCGTCGCGGCTGAGGTTCTTGCCCGGCACGGCGGTACTCCTTTGTCCGGCTCGCACGGTGGTGCGCCTGTGGGTGGTGCGGTCTCGGCGCGGGGTGTGCTCCGCGCGCGGGGTCATCCTTTCACGGCCCGTGCCGCCGGTACCATTGCACAGACTGCGGCGTCCGAACCGGAATCAGCGGTGTCGGGCGGGTGTTGGCGTCCGTGGGCGGAACCTCCTCCCGGCCCCGGACCACCTCACGAAGGACACCCGCAGTGACGACTGCCGCTGAGCGCAAGACCGCCGACTTCTGGTTCGACCCGGCCTGCCCCTGGGCGTGGATGACCTCCCGCTGGCTGATCGAGGTCCAGCAGCTGCGCCCGGTCGACGTGCGCTGGCACGTGATGAGCCTGTCGGTGCTCAACGAGCACCGCGACCTCCCGGCGGAGTACCGGGAGTTCCTGGACAAGGCCTGGGGCGCGGTGCGGGTCTGCGTCGCCGCCGCGGAGCAGCACGGGCCGGAGGTGCTCGGCCGGCTCTACACCGAGCTGGGCCTGCGCTTCCACAACCAGGGCCTGCCGCAGGACCGGGAGACGGTCGAGGCCGCCCTGGTGGCCGCGGGCCTGCCCGCCGAGCTGGCCGCCGCGGCCGACACGGACGCCCACGACGAGGCCCTGCGCGCCTCGCACAAGGAGGGCATAACCCTGGTCGGCGAGGACGTCGGCACCCCGGTGATCGCGGTCGAGGGCGTGGACGGCGAGCGGGTGGCGTTCTTCGGCCCGGTGGTCACCCCCGCGCCGAAGGGCGAGGCCGCGGCCCGGCTGTGGGACGGCACCCTGCTGGTGGCCTCCACCCCGGGTTTCTACGAGATCAAGCGCACCCGTACGGCCGGCCCGTCCTTCGAGTGAGCCGCCCGTAGCCTGCCCCGGCCCGCGGCGAGGCCCCTGACCCGCGGTGAGGCTCCTGACATGCGGCGAGGGCCCGGTACCGATCCCGGTACCGGGCCCTCGCCGCGGTGCGTCCGCGCCGGTCAGTGCCGGGCTGCGGCGGCCCGGCGCTGCTTGAGCAGCCCGGCGCCGCTGAGCAGCGCGACCAGCACGCCCGCCGCGTACAGTTGGTCGCGGTTGCCCTCGGTGGTGGTCATCAGGGCGAGGATGCCGGCCACGCCGGCCAGCGCGACCCAGGTCAGGTACGGGTAGCCCCACATCTTCACGGTGAGCAGCTCGGGCGCCTCGCGCTCCAGCCGGCGGCGCATCCGCAGCTGGGCGACGCAGATGAACAGCCAGACGACCAGGATCGCCACGCCGGTGGTGTTCATCAGCCAGGTGAACACCGTGGCGGGCCAGAACTTGGAGGCCAGCACGGCGGCGAAGCCGAACAGGCAGGAGGCCAGTACGGCCCTGCGCGGCACGCCGCCGCTGACCTTGGCCAGCGACCGGGGGCCCTGGCCGCGGCCGACCAGCGAGTACGCCATCCGGGAGGCGCCGTAGATGTTGGCGTTCATCGCGGACAGCAGCGCGACCAGCACCACCACCTGCATGATCGTTCCCGCGGCGGGCACCCCGAGGTGGCTCAGTACGGTGACGTACGGGCCGTCGGCGACGACCTTCGGGTCCTTCCAGGAGACCAGGGTGACGACCAGGGCCATCGAGCCGATGTAGAAGATCCCGATCCGCCACACGGCGGTGCGCACGGCGTTGGCGACGTTCTTCTTGGGGTCGTCGGACTCGGCGGCGGCGATGGTGACGGTCTCCAGACCGCCGTACGCGAAGACCGAGGCGAGCAGGCCGACGATCACTCCGTCGATGCCGTTGGGCAGGAAGCCGCCCTGGCCGGCGAGGTTCGAGGTGCCGGGGGCGCCGGGGCCGATCACGCCGGCGATGCCGAGCCCGCCGAGGACCAGGAAGGTGACGATCGCGGCGATCTTGATCGCGGCGAACCAGAACTCGAACTCGCCGAAGTTCTTCACCGCGGTGAGGTTGCTGGCGCAGAAGAAGGTCATGAACAGGCCGACCCACACCCAGACGGAGACGCCGGGGATCCAGCCGTTGACGATCTTCCCGGCGGCGGTGGCCTCGGCGGCGACGCCGCAGCAGAGCATCACCCAGTACATCCAGCCGGCGGTGAGCCCGGCCCAGGGGCCGATCTCCTTCTCGGCGTGCACCGAGAACGAGCCGGAGGCGGGCCGGGCGGCGGACATCTCGCCGAGCATCCGCATGATCAGCATGACCAGGAGGCCGGAGAGCACGAACGCCAGGATGATCGCCGGGCCGGCGGCCGCGATGCCGGCGCCGGAGCCGACGAAGAGGCCGGCGCCGATCACGCCGCCGAGGGCGATCATCGACAGGTGGCGCTGCTTCAGCCCGTGGGAGAGCTGCTGGCCACCCGACGCCGGGCCGGCGGCCCGCCGAGTGCGTTCGGGGGTCCCGGTCGCCGGAGGGGCGGAAGTGGGGGCCATAGGGATGGTTCCAGACTGTGCGGTGTGCGGCATGAGCTGTCCAATATCCGCGACACCCCTGTCCATGCCAAAGATGACCGGCTCAGGCTCATCATGCGGACCGCACCGAAACCGGAAGTGATCATTCCATGACCAGGAGTTGTCACGAGGCGGTTCCGACAACGCCCGAGGGCAGGGGTTTGTCCGAAACCGTGCCGTTCGCACCGTGGATCACCGCGTAGGTTCACAGGTGTTCACTCACCTGGACCTCACCGAGGAGCCCCGATGGCCACTGCCACCACCCCGATACCGCGCCGCGCCGTCCTCGCCGACCTGCTGCCCGCCGCCTCCACCCGCCTCGGCGCCCAGGCCCGCGACCTGGCCCTGGTGGCCGGCGGCGCCGCGCTGACCGGCGTGGCCGCCCAGCTGTCGGTCAACATCCCCGGCTCGCCGGTGCCGGTCACCGGCCAGACCTTCGCCGCCCTGCTGGTCGGCACCGCGCTCGGCGCCCGCCGCGGCGTCGCCTCGCTGGTGCTCTACCTGCTGGCCGGCATGGCGGGCCTGCCCTGGTTCGCCGAGGGCACCTCGGGCTGGGCGGCGGCCTCCTTCGGCTACGTGCTCGGCTTCGTCGTCGCCGCCGCCCTGACCGGCGCGCTGGCCCGCCGCGGCGCCGACCGCACCCCGGTCAACACCGCCGTCACCATGGTCCTCGGCAGCCTCGCCATCTACGCGGTCGGCGTCCCGTACCTGGCGCTGTCGCTGCACGTGTCGCTCGCCCGCGCCGCCGAACTCGGCCTCTACCCGTACCTGGTCGGCGACGCCCTCAAGGCCGCCCTCGCCGCCGGCGCCCTGCCGCTGGCCTGGAAGCTGCTCGGTCGGCGCTGACCGCGCCGTCGGCGCCCCCCGTCGGCGCACCCGTTGTCGGGCCCGGGCGCACGCGCATGCCACACTCATGGGCATGCGCGTGTACCTGGGCTCCGACCATGCCGGATACGAACTGAAGAACCACCTCGTGGAGTGGCTCAAGGGGGCCGGCCACGAGCCGGTCGACTGCGGGCCGCACATCTACGACGCCGAGGACGACTACCCGCCGTTCTGCCTGCGTGCCGCCGAGCGCACCGCCGCCGACGAGGACGCCCTGGGCATCGTGATCGGCGGCTCGGGCAACGGCGAGGCGATCGCCGCCAACAAGGTCAAGGGCGTCCGGGCCGCACTGGCCTGGAGCGTGCAGACCGCCGAGCTCGGCCGTCAGCACAACAACGCCAACGTGATCTCCATCGGCGGCCGCATGCACACCCAGGACGAGGCCACCGAGTTCGTCAAGGTCTTCCTGGAGACCCCGTACAGCGGAGAGCCCCGGCACACCCGCCGGATCGAGATGCTGAGCGAGTACGAGACCACCGGCGAACTCCCGCCGATCCCGGCCCACCACCCGCAGGGCTGATCCGCCACCCACCGTCCCCGGCGGCCGGCCGCACGCTCCCGTGCGACCGGCCGCCGCCGTCTGCGCGGGCCCCGGGGAGAGCCCCGGAAACACCTCCCGGAAGCCCCGCGGGAGCCTGCCGGACGCCGCGCGACGCGCCCGGAGCGGCCCCGTGCCGCCTGTGGGATCGGCCACAGGCCTCCGCGCACCGGCACCCCCGCGCGCGGGGCGCGCGCACCGCCCGCACGGTTCGTACGCCCAACCCGCGCACGCTTCCTGACGGCACGCCCGCACCCGTTCCGATCGGCCGAAACCCGCTGGGCGCCCCGCGCTCCGGCACCCGTGGCCGCCCCCGGCCCGTCGACGCCGGGCGGTACCCGTGGATAGGGTCGGACCCCATGGCTGGCAGAGCGCCGGGCACACCGCCCCAGACGACTGCGACGAGGC
Organism: Kitasatospora sp. NPDC036755; assembly: GCF_040636595.1. NCBI lineage: Bacteria > Bacillati > Actinomycetota > Actinomycetes > Kitasatosporales > Streptomycetaceae > Kitasatospora > Kitasatospora sp. NPDC036755. The sequence continues at coordinate 7,291 of NZ_JBEZUT010000226.1, read as the reverse complement.
CCGGCGCCGCCCCGGCGTCCGAGTCCGTGACGGCCCGGTTGAGCAAGAAGGTCCGCCGGGTCCGCCGAAGGCTGCGCACAGCCGGGGTGGACTACTTCCGCGGCGGCGCCGCCGACTGGCCCGTGCTCTGCGCGCTCGCCCTGCTCGTCCCGGTGCTGATCCTCTTCAACATCTGGATGCCCGGCTGGGCCCCGCCCACCTCGCTGGTCCTGCCGATCCTGGCCGGCGCCCTGCTGCTGCGCCCCGGCAGCCTGGTGGTGCTCTACGCGCTGGCCGCGCTCGGCCTGTCCTCCGAGTCCGTGATCCACACCGGCCAGCGGGTCGCCAGCGACAACCCCGAGGCCTACCTCTACGGCGTCACCCCGGGCGCGGCCCTGGTGGTCGGCGCCGCCGGGGTGGGCGGGCTGCTGCTCGCCCAGTTCCGGGCCCGGGTCGGCGTGCCCTGGTGGGGCGGCTCCACCATGCTGTTCGACCTGCGCGAGCGGCTGCGGGTGCAGAGCCGGGTGCCCGCGCTGCCGGACGGCTGGCACGCGGACATGGCGCTGCGTCCGGCCGGCGGCCAGTCCTTCTCCGGGGACTTCGTGGTCGCCGCGCGCACCGGCCCCGGCCAGCGGCTGCTGGAGGTGGTCCTCGCGGACGTCTCCGGCAAGGGCATGGACGCGGGATCCCGCGCCCTGCTGCTCTCCGGCGCCTTCGGCGGGCTGGTCGGCTCGCTGCCCGCGCACGACTTCCTGCCCGCCGCCAACGGCTACCTGCTGCGCCAGTCCTGGGAGGAGGGCTTCGCCACCGCCGTCCACCTGGTGCTGGACCTGGACACCGGTGAGTACGAGCTGCTCTCGGCCGGGCACCTGCCGGGCATGCAGCGGCTGGCGGGGGAGGGCCGCTGGGAGGTCAAGCAGGCCGAGGGCCCGCTGCTCGGGATCTACGACGGCGCCAAGTTCGAGGGCGTGCGCGGCCGGCTGAACCGCGGTGACGTGCTGATGCTCTGCACCGACGGCATGGTCGAGGCGCCCGGCCGGGACCTCGCCGAGGGCATGGACCGGCTGATGGGCGAGGCGGACCGGCTGGTGCCGGGCGGCGGGCCCGGCACGGGAACCGGCGCCGCGGGCGCGCTGATCGAGACGGTCGCCCGGGACATCAACGACGACCGCGCCGTGCTGCTTCTCTGGCGCGACTGACGCCCGCTCCGGGGCACATGCCGGGGGCAGCCGTCGCTGTCAAGCCTGGGAGCTGATCTTCAGCCAAATCGGACGCCCCGTCGACGGACCGGACCAGCGGCTTCCGTTACCCGCCCCTGACGGTTTCCCGGCCGCTCAGCACGGCCCCGCCGACGATTCGTCAGGACGGCTCCGCTATCGTCCCGGTCGGCGGAAACTCGTCTCGCATCGCAGGATATCGGCGTTGGGCTGACTTTCAGACCTTTACGCAATCGGCACGGTCGACCACACTGAGTCCGGGCGGGACTGTTCAGGATTCGGGGGATTGGGGGGCGTCACGTGCGGCACGACAGACAGCGGTCGATCGTGGGCTCCCTCGCCGGCGGTGTGCCGGACGGTCCGCGATTCCGCCTCGGGACCGTCGGACAGGCCGGGGTCCGGCTTTCGCAGGTGCCGCCGGGCGGCGGCACCCCGCTATGAAAACGAGGAAGTGAGTCCGGGTGGCACTCTCCGTCTCCGCACTGGTCCTGTTCGCGATCCTGTGCATCATCTTCATCCGCAACAAGCAGATGAAGATCCCGCACGCGATCGTCGCCGCCCTGTTCGGCTTCATGCTCCACGAGACCACGGTCGCGACCTCGATCAACTCCCTGCTGGCCAACCTGGCGCACAGCATCTCCGGCATCACCGGAGGCTGATCCGGCCGGGCCGTCCGCGCCCCGGTCGAGGGGTCACCGGCCGGCCCGTCTGGCCTCCCGCCAGCGAGCGAACAGTCCCCGGGGGCGTGGTGCCGCCGGGGCCGGGACACGCATCGGTGCGGGTGCCACGGCACCCGCCGACGTGTGCTGCCCGGAGACCGCGGGCTCGGCCGTCAGCAGGACGAACAGCCGTGCCCAGCACAGGCGTTCACCCCGCGGCCAGTCCAGCGCGCGCAGCGCCGCCGACGCCGCCTCCGACACCTCGCCGCCCACCCGGACCTCGGCGACGTCGTCCCCCGCCTTCCCGCCCAGGAAGAGCTTGACGCCCACCGGCCCGGGCCCGGTCAACTCCGCGCGCAGCGCGGGCGCCAGGGCCGGCAGCACCCGGTGGTCGGCCAGCCAGCCCGCCAGGTGCTCGTTGCCGAAGCCGAACACCGCGGCCGGGCCCTGCACCGCGCGCCAGCCCGGGAGTTCGGGCAGGTGCGGCCGGTCGGCGTGGACCCCGCTGCCCTCCGCGAGCTCGACCAGCACCGAGGCGGTGGTGGTCGCCCACATCTTCACCGCGTTGGCGAGCTTCTCCTCCTCGGTCTTGCCGAGGCCGGCCGCGCAGTCCCACACCACCGGGGCGTCCGCCCGGCCCAGGTGGAGCACGAAGCCGAGGTCCACGTGGCCGGCGCCGTCGTCCCCGGGGTGCTCGCGGACCGCCACCGCCGTGGTGCCGGGGCCGCGGACCACGTCGCCGTCCGGGCGGAACACCTGGCCCAGTCGCGCCATCTCCCGGACCACACAGCGCTGTATGACGGCCAGTCGCTCCTGCGGACCCACCGGGACTCCTCCACCTCTGGAGCGCGGCGGCGGCGGTCGCGCTCCGACCGCGCTCGAAACCGCGCTCGAACGCCGCCGAGGCTATCGGCCCGGCAGCCCGCCGGGAAACCATGCGGACCCCGCGGTCCTCCGGTCGCGGAAATGTCCTTGATGCCCCACTTTGGGCAGCGGAACCCGACGTCCGTCCGCCCGGAGGACCCGCATGCCCCGCGCCGCCGCCCCGCCCCCGCCCGTCCTCCTCGCCCCCGGGTCGCCGCCGTTCGGCCCCGCCGACTCCGGGCTGGTCGCCGAGGTCGAGGCCTACCTCGCCTCGCTGCCCGCCCCCGCGCGCACCCCGGTGCCGTACGTCTGCCCGTACGGCAGCACCCCGCGGCCCTGGCAGGCCGGCCACCCCGAGCCCCGGGCCACCCTGCTCGACCGGGCGCTGGGCCGCCCGGCCCGGCCCGTCCCGGTCGGTGCGGCCGACCACCTCAGGCTCGCCTCCCGCTACATCGGGGCGCACGGCTGGCTCCAGGGCGCGATGTGGGACGAGGCCGGCCGGGTCTGCCTGCTCGGCGCGCAGGCCGCCGTCCTGGCGCACGGCTACGGCACCCCGGCCACCGTGCGCACCGCCCGGGTCCAGCTGATGGAGGTGCTGCACGCCACCGGCCGCCCGGCCCGCTCCCCGGACGAGTACAACGACCGCCCGACCACCCGGGAGAGCGACATCCACCGGCTGCTGGACCGGGCCGCCGCCCGTGCCGCCCGGCTCGGGCTCTGACCCCGGGAACGCCGACGGCCCCGGTGCGCTGGGCGCACCGGGGCCGGACCGGAGAGCGGGCGACGAGAATCGAACTCGCGTGACTAGTTTGGAAGACTAGGGCTCTACCATTGAGCTACGCCCGCACGACGCTCCCAGCCGTCACCGGCCGGAAGTTCGGGGGACAGCCTACCTGGTCCGGGCGCCCGAGTGCACACCCCGTCGCGCACGCCCTCTCCTGCGCGCCCGCGCGGTATCTCCCGCGTCGCGCCCGCGCGGAAAAGGTCGCCGGACCGTGTAGGCCCGGCGTGTACGCTTCCTCTCGGCACCACGGGGTGTGGCGCAGTTTGGTAGCGCGTCCGCTTTGGGAGCGGAAGGCCGTCGGTTCGAATCCGGTCACCCCGACAGTGCGGCAGGGTCTCGCCCACCGGGGCGGGGCCCTGTTCTGTATCGGAGCTGCACGGCGGCGGTACGGTGGCGTCTGGCGTCCGCCTTTCGTGGTACCGGTAGGATGGGGCGCTGGCGGTAGTCCCTGTGGCGTCCACCCAGGTCAACCGCACGAGGGCGAGGAGTCAAGCTCACCGTCCACCCCACACGGGAGATGCAGCTCCAACCGCCCATCGCCCGTCTCGTCCGACCCCCCTTCCGGCTCCGGCCGGGTGACGGGGACGGGCGGAGACAACCTGACCGCAAGCCCATAGGAGACCAAACCGTGAAGAGCGCCGTCGAGACTCTGAACCCGACCCGGGTTCGACTCACCGTCGAGGTGCCCTTCGAGGAGCTCAAGCCCAGCCTCGACGCGGCGTACAAGAAGATCAACCAGCAGGTCTCGGTCCCGGGCTTCCGCAAGGGCAAGATCCCGAACCGGGTCATCGACCAGCGCTTCGGCCGTGGTGCCGTGCTGGAGGAGGCCGTCAACGACGCCCTGCCGCGCTTCTACACGCAGGCCGTCGACGAGGGCAAGATCGAGGTCCTCGGCCAGCCCGACATCACCAACATCGAGGGTGTCGAGAAGATCGCCGATGGCGGTGACCTGAAGTTCACCGCCGAGGTGGACGTCCGCCCGGAGATCACCCTGCCGGAGTTCTCCTCCATCGAGGTGACCGTCGACCCGATCGTCGTCTCCGACGAGGACATCGAGAAGTCGCTGGAGCAGCTGCGCGAGCGCTTCTCCTCGGTCAAGGACGTCGAGCGCGCCGCCGCCGCCGGTGACATCGTGGTCGTGGACCTCGTCGCCAAGGTCGACGGCGAGGTGCCGGAGGACGGCACCGCCGCCGGCGTCAGCTACGAGATCGGCTCGGGCCGTCTGATCGACGGCATCGACGAGGCCGTCGTCGGCCTGTCGGCCGGCGAGGAGAAGACCTTCGAGACCGAGCTCAAGGGTGGCACCCAGGCGGGCAAGACCTCCGAGGTCACCGTCACCGTCACCGCCGTCCAGGAGAAGGAGCTGCCGGAGCTGGACGACGAGTTCGCCCAGCTGGCCAGCGAGTTCGACACCCTGGAGGACCTGCGCGCCGACTCCCGCAAGCGCCTCGAGCGCATGAAGGAGTACGACCAGGCCACCCAGGCGCAGGAGAAGGTCCTGGACGCGCTGCTCGCGCTGGTTGAGATCGAGTACCCCGAGAAGCTCCTCAAGGACGAGGTCGAGACCCGCAAGCACAACGTGGAGCACCACCAGCTCCAGCCGATGGGCCTGGACCTCGACGCTTACCTGGAGACCCAGGGCAAGACCCGCGAGGAGTGGGACACCGAGATCGAGGAGCAGGCGAAGAAGGGCATCAAGACCCAGTTCGTCCTGGACCAGATCGTCGCCGACGAGGAGCTGGGTGTTAACCAGGAGGAGCTGACCGAGCACCTCATCCGCCGCGCCGCCGGCTCCGGCCTCACCCCGGACCAGTTCGCCCAGCAGGTCGTCCAGGGCGGCCAGGTTCCGCTGCTGGTCGGCGAGGTCGCCCGCGGCAAGGCGCTGGCCACCGTGGTCGAGGCCGCCAAGGTCGTCGACACCGAGGGCAACGAGGTCAACTTCGACGACGAGGACGAGGCGGGCGAGACCGTCGAGGCCGCCGCCGAGGAGACCGCCGCCGAGGAGAAGACCGAGGCCTGAGCGCCGCGGTAGCCCCTTCGGGCTGCGAGCGGGCCCGGACGCCGTACGGTGTCCGGGCCCGCTGTCGTCCGGCCCCCGGCCGCAGCGACCCTGCGCTCACAGCGAACAGTTCTGCGTGAGGGATTCTGCGGCCCGGCCTGCGCGTTAGGGTCCTTGGACAGCAACAATCACGACGTGATACCCGGAAGCTGTGCGACACCGTGACGGCCGTGGAGCGACCGTCCAAACCGACTGAGCAGGTGGCTAAGTGACGTTCCCGCAGATGCAGATGCCTGGCCCGATGGCGCCGCACGCCGCCGCTGGTGACGTGCTCGGCGGCCTTGGCGACCAGGTCTACAACCGGCTGCTCAACGAGCGGATCATCTTCCTCGGCCAGGCGGTCGACGACGACATCGCCAACAAGATCACCGCGCAGCTGCTGCTGCTGGCCGCGGACCCGGACAAGGACATCTTCCTCTACATCAACTCCCCGGGCGGCTCGATCTCGGCCGGCATGGCGATCTACGACACCATGCAGTACATCAAGAACGACGTCGTCACCATCGCGATGGGCATGGCGGCCTCGATGGGCCAGTTCCTGCTCACCGCGGGTGCCCCCGGCAAGCGCTTCTCGCTGCCGAACTCGACCATCCTGATGCACCAGCCCTCCGCGGGCCTCGGCGGCTCCGCCACCGACATCCGGATCCAGGCCGAGCAGCTGCTGCGCACCAAGAAGCGGATGTCCGAACTGATCGCCCACCACAGCGGCCAGTCCTTCGACCAGATCACCGCCGACTCCGACCGCGACCGCTGGTTCACCCCGGAGGAGGCCCTGGAGTACGGCCTCATCGACGCGATCATGCACAGCGCCGCGGACGTCCCCGGCGGCGGCGGCACGGGCGCTGCCTGAGCCTCGGCCCGGCCCCCGACACCACAGCCCCAACGCCCCGGAGGACAAGGACCCCCATGAACATCCCCAGCCTGTCGGCCGCCAAGGCCCGCGTCGAGGACATGCGTGCCGAGGGCCGCTACATCGTCCCGCGCTTCGTCGAGCGCACCACGCAGGGCATCCGTGAGTACGACCCGTACGCCAAGCTGTTCGAGGAGCGCATCATCTTCCTCGGCTCGCAGGTCGACGACGTCTCGGCGAACGACATCATGGCCCAGCTGCTGTGCCTGGAGTCGATGGACCCGGACCGCGAGATCCAGATGTACATCAACTCGCCCGGCGGCTCGTTCACGGCCCTGACGGCCATCTACGACACGATGCAGTACGTCAAGCCGGACATCACCACCGTCTGCATGGGCCAGGCCGCCTCCGCCGCCGCCGTGCTGCTCGCGGCCGGCACCCCCGGCAAGCGGATGGCGCTGCCGAACGCCCGCATCCTGATCCACCAGCCGTACACCGAGACGGGCCGCGGCCAGGTGTCCGACCTGGAGATCCAGGCCAAGGAGATCTTCCGGATGCGCGAGCAGCTGGAGGAGATGCTCTCCAAGCACTCCAACCGTTCGGCGGAGCAGGTGCGCGACGACATCGAGCGCGACAAGATCCTGACCGCCGAGGAGGCCAAGGAGTACGGCCTGGTGGACCAGATCATCACCACCCGCAAGACCTCGCTGACCTCCTGAGGTCGGCTCCCTCCCGATCCGCGACCGGGTCGGAGGGTCCCGTCGGGGCGGGGGGGGGGGGCCGCGGGGGGCCCCCCCCCCCCCCCCCCCCCCCGGGCCGGGCCCGGCCCGGGGAGCCGCAGCAGAAACACGCACACCAGCGGGGCGAGACGCACCCCAG
>NZ_JBEZUT010000225.1:0-14161 GCF_040636595.1 Kitasatospora sp. NPDC036755 | reverse complement strand
CCACGACGTCCTCGACGGCGTTGGCGAGCACCGTGTTCGGGGACCTGAGCGTCGGAGTGGTCATGGTGCGCCTCCCTCGGGTCGGGATGGTGCGGCGGGTGAGGTGGTGGGCGAGCGCCGGCCGGCGGCGGGGTGCGTCATCGACCGTAGGAGCTCAGGCACGGCACACTCAACGAGCTTGCGCCTTCTTGCGGATCGTCACTCCAAAGAGGCCACGGCGTCGGCGATCAACGCCCTGGCCCGCGTCCCGTACACGGCCATGCCGGACAGAGCCGTGAAAGCCCGAAGGTAGTCCGTGACCTCTCTGGGCTGAAGCACGTTCACCTTCGCCGTCAGAGTCTCCACCGCCACCCGCTGATCGTCGAACAGGTAGAAGGCTTCAAGGGGCCAGATGGCACGCGGGCCACCGACCGGGATGATCCCGATGGAGACGGACGGCAGCGACATCAAGGTGAGCAGATGGCGGAGCTGAGCGGCCATGTCCTCGGCGCTGCCGATCCTGGTGCGCAACACCCATTCCTCGATGAGGACCGCGAACCGGCGTGCCCCCGTGTACATGAGCTGCGCCCGCGCCAGACGCGCCGGCACGGCCTTCGCGACGTCGTTCGGGGTGCCTTGGAAATCGGTGATGGACTGCATGAGCGCCGTCGCGTACTCGGCGGTCTGGAAGAAGCCGGGAAGTACGTTCGAGACGTAGATCCGGAAGAGCCTCGTACGCTCGTAGTCGCCGAGGACCTTCTCCTGGGCGAGCCTCAAGCCGGAACTGTTCCGGCGCCGCCACTCCTGGTACATCGAGTCGGCGGCACGGGATGCCGCGATCAGGTCGGCGATCCGGTCGTCGGCTCCACAAGCGACGCACCAGGCCCTTATGTCGTCTTCCGACGGGGCGGCCTTGCCGGACTGGATGCGGGACGTCTTGGCGGGGTGCCAACCGCAGAGGGCGGACAGCTCGCTCCCTTTGAGTCCGGCGTCCTTGCGGATTTCCACCAGTCGGTCGGCGATGGCCTTCCGCGCTGCGACGACGCTGGACGAAGGCGACGATGGCATGTGCTGCTACCTGGTGGTTCGGTGCCGGATCAGACCTCGAAGTCCTCGTGGGGAACCGCCCGCTCCCACACGGCTTCGAAGGCCTTCGTGCACAGTTCGGCGGTGGCGGGATCCTCGGTCATCACGTTCCGGGGATCGGCCCACTCACCGTCGCCTGTGAACAGGTTGAATCGCACGATCCTGCTGTCGAACAACCAGAAATCGGCCCCGGGCAACGCGAGGTCCAGCGCCCGGCGCCGGGGCAGCCATCGGATCTGCTCACCGGCCGCGATGTTGGTGAACGTGTGGGAGTGCTCGTAGCGGATGTACTCGGTGACGGGCTCCGACACGATCCGGGCACGCCGGATGGTCACACCACGGGCAACCGTCTCCACGACGAAGTCGTGGAACGGATGCCACCACTCGGACCGGTTCTCCGGGGAGTACCGGTGCCCGGCCTTCCACGCGGCGAACTGATCCGCTTCGTCGGCAACGCTGTACTGGTCACGCATCTCCAGATGCACGGCCGACTTCTTCGCTTCCCGGAGCAGGGTCCTGAAGTCCGGCACGTTCGATGGCATCGCAAGCCTTCCTGATGAAGGGGATCATTCGCTCGGGGATGCTGATCACGGACTCGTGGGCAGGCACGCCGGCCTTGTGACCGGCAACCCACTCGGTCCCGCTGACCTCCGCGAGTTCGGCCCCCGTGACGGTGTCGCTCTGGATCACGAGCCGACGCTGAGCCACGTCCGCCCAGACGGTGGGCGAGCCTTCCTCATTGGTTTCGGGGTCGATTCCGAAGAACTCTAGGCCCATGGCAACCTCTCCTGTCACGCGGCTTACGCATTCGTGTGCACGGAGTTGACGCGACCGCCAGCATCCCGCGTCCGAGCCGCACTGTCAGGCGTTTCAGCTCCTGATGAAACGCCTGACAGCAGACCGCCGAACCACTCCTCGACATGTCGAGCAGGAAGAAACCCCGGCGCGCCGTTCAAGCGGGCGGCCCCGCGCGACGCGCGGGGCCGCCCGGAAGGAAACGCTTCAGGAGCCGGCCGGGAACTCGCCCGCCCGGACGCCCGTGACGAAGGACTCCCACGCCTCGGGAGTGAAGGCGAGGGCCGGACCGTGAGGGTCCTTGCTGTCACGGACCGGAACGACACCAGTGATGCCGTCGGCCACCTCGACGCAGTTGTCGTTCGGGTTGCTGGCACTCGACTTGCGCCAGGTGGTACGGAGTTCCGAGGCGACTTCAATGCAATTGCCGCCTTCGCTGCCGCTGTGGCTGCTCTTGCGCCGTGTCAGGTCAGCTGTCATGTGGATGACCTCCTGGATCCCTCAGTTCGCCGTGGGCTGCCCCGCTCAGCACGGGGCAGCCCACGGTACGGGGTCACTAGGCGGCCGGGAAGTCGCCCATCTGAACGCCCGTGACGAAGGACTCCCACGCCTCGGGAGTGAAGGCGAGGGCCGGACCGTGGGGGTCCTTGCTGTCACGGACCGGAACGACACCAGTGATGCCATCAGCCACTTCGACGCAGTTGCCGCCCTCGCCGCCACTGTGGCTGCTCTTGCGCCATGTCAGGTCAGCTGTCATTGCGGTAGTTCTCCTTCAGTAGCTGAGCCATCCATGTTGCCGACTCCTGCGGACTCATCGCCATCTCGTTCAGCCGGTCGAAGACGAATTCGTGCCGCGCGATATCAGCCTCCCTCTCCAGATAGAGGCTGCTGGTCAGCGCTTCGACGTAGACGAGCTGACCGGGCACGTCCGAGAACGAGAGGATGTGAAACGGCATACTCATCGCGGCGTGTGCGCCAGCACTGAGCGGCAGCACCCGAATGGCAAGATTCGGGTGCTCAATGAGTTTCAGGAGATGCAGGACCTGGCTGCGCATCACCCCCGGACCGCCGATGGGCCGACTCAACGCCGCTTCGTTGAGAACCGCATGAATGACGGGCGGGTCCGTTCGGCGGAGGACTTCCTGTCGCTGCATCCTGAGTTGGGATCGGCGATCGACAGTGCCTTCTATGTCGCCGCCCCGCCCCTCCAGGGAGGCGCGGAAGATCGCGCGGGAGTAATCGGGGGTCTGGAAGAGCCCTGGGATCAACTCCGTCTCGTAGGAGCGGATCCGTGCGGCGTCGGCTTCCAGGCCGACGTACGTCTGGAACCAGTCCGGCAGCGTGTCCGCGTAGTCGTGCCACCAGCCGCGCTGGGTGCTGCGGCGGGTCAGTGAGATGAACTGCCGCAATTCGGCCTCGTCGCTGACGCCGTAGAGTTCGAGCATCGCGCGGATGTCCGATTCCTTCAGGGTCGTCTGACCCGACTCGATCCGCGACACCTTGGTTGCGCTGAAGCCGAGCTCGTCCGCAACGGACTTGGCCTGACGGCCGGTCCGTTCGCGCAATCGTCGCAGCTCGGAGCCGAGCCTACGGCGCAGCACGGTTGGACTGTCCACGCTCGTCGCTCCCTCTTGGTTGACGTCGGGTCACAGTCTGCCACCTCCCTCGGTGATCACAAGACTCTTGCGACGTCGCGCAATTGCGCGTGGACGCGCTTGCGCAGTGAAGCCATCGCAGAGCATGCTACCGCCAGTAGTCCTTCGAGGCCTCTGAGTGACCGCGACGGATCTACCGCCGGGCATCCCCTTGTCTCCGCCCGGCTTCCGCATGGCTTCAAACTCCGTTCCTGGAAGGTGTCTTCGCCATGTCCTCCACCTGCTCCACCGCCTGGCTGCCGCGCAGCCGGCGCTCCCCCGGCGCGGGGCGCTCCCTCCTCTCCTCGCTCCTCTCCTCCGCCCCCGCCGGCGAGCAGTTCCTCGACTCGGGGCTCCTCCTGGTCTCCGAGCTCGTCACCAACGCCCTGCTGCACGGGACGCCGCCGGGGCACCGCATCTTCCTCTCCCTCGACCTCGACCTCGCTCCCACCGGCCGCCTGCGCATCGAGGTGCACGACGCCCGGCAGGACCGCGCGCCCGTCCTGCGTGCCCTCACCCTCGACGGCGAGGCCGGGCGCGGCCTCCACCTCGTCAAGTCCCTGGCCAAGGAGGTCGGTTGCTCCCCGCGCCACCCGGTCGGCAAGGTCGTCTGGTGCGAGGTGACCGCCCCGTGAGGGCCGACCACGAGGTCCTCGTCGAGCTGCCGGGCCTGCGCCCGCCCACCGTCCACACCCTGAACGACGACACCCTCGGCCGGATCTGGGACTCGGTGCGCCACCTGCCGATGTCCCGCTTCGAGCACCACGTCCTGGAGCGCCGCCTCACCGGCCCCTGCGCCCGGCGCGACATCGTCCGTGAACTCGCCGACACCCCCGCCGTCACCCTCCCCTGCGGCGACCGCGAACTCCGCCTCAGCTGGGCGAACCCGCCACGCTGAGCGGACGACAGCCTCCGGCTCGAATCCCCTGGCCCGGGTGCCCGGTCTCGGCGAGGATGGTTCGAGCACCGGCGGAGACGGTCAGGGGAGGACGATCGACGTGCCGCTACGCATCCACTTCAGCGTGGAGGACCTCGCCCGCACCCGGGTCTCCGACCGCCCCGCCCCCTGCATCGAGTTGAGCACCGCCGCACGCCAACTCCAGGAGCGCACCCACCCGGTGCGCCTCGGCGCCTGGCGCCACCGCACCCTGTCCGCCCTGCACCCCGCCTCCCGCATGGTCCTCGACCTCATGCCCCCGCGCGGGCGGATCACCGACTTCCTGAGCGGCGTGAACGCCGCCACCCCCGCCGAGCTGATCGAGTCGATCCGCTCCACGCCGCGCGGCCGGCTGCGGGCCAGCCTGGAGGACACGGCCCGCCACCAGCCGCTGCCCTCCTGGGCCCACCGCCTACCCGAAGACCCGCTCCTGCTACGGCAGTTGTGCGACAGCCTGGAGCACCTGGCCGGCCACGCCCTGCTTCCGCACTGGCGGGAGGTCCAGGCCATGACGGCCGCCGACGCCGCGGTGCGCTCCCGCCAGCTCCTCGGCGGCGGCATCGAGGCCGTCCTGGCGCGCGTCAACCCTCGGCGGATCCGCTGGCGGGCGCCCGTGCTGGAGATCGCGATGGTCTCCGGGCTGGACGCGGACGTGCACCTGGCCGGGCGCGGCCTGCTGCTCCAGCCGTCGGTGTTCGGCGTCGAGGCCCCGGTCGTCGACCTCGAAGCGGTGCCGCAGCCCGTCCTCAGCTACCCGGTGGCCCGGCTCCAGGAGGGCGCGGCCACACCGCTGTTCGCGGCGCTCCCGCCCGACGGCGGCCGGACGGGAGCGGCGGCCCGCGCCTCGGCGGCCTCCGATGCCGTCGGGTCCGTGCTGGGCCACACGCGGGCCGCGGTGCTCGACGCCGTCGCCCGTCACCCGGGCTGCTCGACCCAGCAGCTCGCCGCGCTCGTCGGCATCGCCATGGCCAGCGCCAGCGAGCACGCCACGACGCTGCGCAACGCGGGCCTGATCGACACCCACCGGGACCGCCGTACGACCGCCCACGTCGCCACCCCCACGGGCATCGCGGTCCTCAACGCGCCCTCCGCACGCCGCCCCTGAGTCCTGCGGCCGCGGCGGCGGCCCGGACGGTCCGAGGGCGACGCCTACAGCCACCCCCGCCGCGCCGCCTGCACTCCGGCCTGGAAGCGGGTGGTGGCGCCCAGGTGCGCCAGCAGGGTGGAGACGCGCCGCACGACGGTGCGCCGGCCCAGCCCCAGCCGGCGGGCGATGGCGTCGTCGGTGGCGCCGCCGGCCATCAGGGTGAGGATGCGCCGGTCGCGTTCGTCGATGCGCAGGTCGACGTCGGCCACGGAGGCGGGCACGGCGAGCCGCCACAGCGTCTCGAACACCGCCGTCAGGGCGTTGAGCAGCCCGGAGGGCCGCACCAGCAGCGACACCACTCCCGGCCGGTCGTCGGCGGGCAGGGTGACGATGGCCAGGTCGTCGTCCCCGATGGCGAGTTTGAGCGGCGGCTCGTCCAGTGTCCGGGCCTGTTCCCCCGCCTCGACCATCCGCGCCATGTTGGGCCCGGCCACCGGGTCCTGGAACGCGCAGCCCTGGTAGATCGCCCGGTAGACGACGCCCGCGGCCATCCGGCGGCGTTGCAGCGCTTCCTGGTCGAGGTAGTGGGCGTGGCTGCCGGAGTACGGCGGCACGTCGATGACCCGCACCTGGTGGCGGGCGGCCAGTTGGAGGCGGTGGCTGGCGGCCAGGACCTCGGCCGGGTCCTCGACGACCTCCAGGGCGCCGTAGCTGCCGGTGTCGCGGCGGGCGAAACGGTAGAGGCGTTCGAGTTCGGCGCCGGTGCGGCGGGCGGTGGCCTGGCGCAGCGCGTCGTGCTGGAGCACGGCCTCGACGACCCGGGCGGGCGGCAGGGCTTCCCAGGCGTGGTCGCGGTCGTCGGCGCTGTCGGTGGTGTCGAAGGCCACCGCGACGCCTTCGTCGGCGAGGTCGCGCAGGACGGCGAGTGCGGCGTCCTCGTCCAGGCCGGCCTCGCGGGCGAGTTCGGGGACGCGGGCCCGTGGCCGGCCGACCAGGCAGTGGTAGACGCGGCCGCGTTCGGACTCCGGTTCCAGTACGTCGTGCACGACACCCCCAGTCGCCGCGCCCCCGGGCGGGGCCGGGGGAGGCTACCCGCGGTCGGTGGCGCACATGCGCCACCGACCCAGGTGCGCCGCCGGGGGCTCTGGCGTCGGGCGGAGCCGCTCGCAAGAGTTGTCGGTGATCAGTCAGACGATGGAAGGCCGAGGACGCCCATGACCCCTGCCCGGCTCCGGCGCGCCCGCGCGGCTCTCGCCGCCCTGGCCGCCTGCCTGCTCCCGCTCGCCGCACCCACCGCGGCCCCGGCCGCACCCGCACAGACCCCCGTACGGGCCGAAGCCGACGCCCCGCCGCCGCTGACCGACGGCTTCGGGCTGACCCAGGTCGGCACCGCCGCCGGCAGCGCCACCAACTTCGTCGTCACCGTCACCACCCCGCAGGTCGCCGGCCCGCACACCATCCGCATCCTGCTGCCCGCCGACTACGCGGCCCGGCCCGACAAGCGCTACCCCGTGCTGTACTTCCTGCACGGCGCCTCGGACAACCCGAGCGACCCGGCACTGGCCTACCCCGCGCTGACCGCCGCCCAGTCGATGATCACCGTCATCCCGGACGGCGGCCTGCGCGGCTGGTACGCCGACTGGCTCGACCAGGGCACCGCCGCCGGCGCGCAGAACTGGGAGACCTTCCACCTCACCCAGGTGCTCCCGTTCGTCGACGCCAACCTGCGCACCCGCACCGACCGCGCCCACCGGGCCGTCGGCGGGCTGTCCATGGGCGGCTTCGGCGCCCTGCACTACGCCGAGGACCGCCCCGACCTGTTCGGCCAGGTCCTCACCATGTCGGGCGCCAACGACCTGTCCACCGACGAGATGATCATCCGCGGCGCCGTGGTCGCCACCCTGGTCAACGCCGGCACCGTGCTCTGCGGCCCCAGCGACGGCCACCCCTGCGGCCTGGACTTCGGCCCCACCGTCTCCAGCGACGCGATCTTCGGCAGCCCGTACCCGGTGTTCAACGCCGACTGGCGCTGGAACGCCGCCGACCCCGTCTCGCGCGCGGCCACGCTCGACCACACCGGCATCGCGATCTACACCGGCAACGGCAACAACAGCCCCGGCGACATGGAGTTCTGGGCCGAGGGCACCGCCAAACGCCTCAAGCAGCGCCTGGACACGCTCGGCCTGCCGTACCGCTACACCGGCTACGGCGACGGCACCGGCTGGGGCCCCGACTGCCACGGCGGCCACACCGCGGGCTGCTGGGCGCAGGACCTCGTGGACTACGTCCCGCGCCTGGAGGCGGCCTTCGCCGCCGCGCCCTGACCTCCGCCCCTCTCCCCTCTCCCCTCTCCCGTCTCCTCGATCGCCTCGATCGCCTTGATCGCCCGACGAAAGGACACCCTCGTGCCCACCACCGCCACCCCCGGCCGCGCCGCGCCCTGGCTGCGCCTGCTCGCGGCCCTGCTGGTGACCTGTTGCGCCGCCCTGGGGCTGACCGCCGCGCCCGCCCGCGCCGCCTCGGCCACCCCGCCGTCCGCGCCCGCCGCGGCCGCCGCCTGCGCCGGGCCGCAGCAGTGCCTGACCATCAAGTCGCTCAGCAACGGGCGCCAACTCGACGTCCAGAACGGCAACACGGGCGACGGCGTCTACATCGTCACCAACTCCGCCCCCGGCTACCACCAGTCCTGGCGGCTGAACGTCGACCCCTCGGACTACACCTTCACCATCGTCAACAACGACACCGGCAAGTGCGTCGACCTGGCGTTCCTCACCCCGGCCCTGCGCCAGCAGACCTGCGCCGGGCAGGCCAGCCAGCGCTGGTACTTCCAGCCCGCGCCCGGCGGCGGCGACGCGTTCATGATCCGCCACGCCGGCGACAGCACCTGCCTGGACCTGCTGCTCGGCGGCCAGTACGACGACGCCTGGACCGACCAGTACGCCTGCAACGGCACCGCCAACCAGCAGTGGGCCACCGGCTTCCCGCAGGCCGCCCGCAACCTGGCCGTCGACCACGCCGCCAAGCAGTGCCAGAAGGACGCCTCCACCTGCTCCTGGGCCGTGAAGAGCGAGGCCCCCGCCGCGCCGCTGCCGCGGGTGTGCGCCTCCTCGGTCTGGTTCAACAACACCAGCGGCACCGTCCAGCAGTCCTTCGCGGTCACCGACACCAGCGGCTGGTCCAACACCATCGGCGTCGAGCTGGGCAGCGAGATCGCCGGCGGCGCCGAGGGCGCGGTGAAGGCCGCGGTCAAGACCGGCATCAGCTTCCAGAACGTCTGGAGCGGATCGCGCAGCGTCAACAACTCCGTGACCGTCAACGTCCCGCAGCAGCAGTACGGTTGGGTGACGCTCGCCGAGCTCGCCCGCAAGGTCACCGGCACCTGGACCTTCGACGCCCGGGGCATCCCGTGGACCGCCGAGGACACCATCACCATCCCGGTCACCTCCGACCCCAACGGCGGCGCGACCCTCTACATCGCCAACACCAGCGCGACGTTCAACAGCTGCTCCTGACGCATCGTCAGACTCAGGCCGCCGCCCGGCACCCCGCCGGGCGGCGGCCCCGCGCGTTCCGGCGGCCCCCGCGCACTCCGACGCCGGGGGCTTCCGGCGTCCGGGCTCCCCCGCAGGCCCGGAACGCCGACACCCCGGAACGCCGCAGCCCAGGAACGCCGACGCCCGGCCGCGGCCCCGGAGGTGCGGCGCCGCGCGAACCGCCGTACAGTGCCGCCCTTCGCCGTCCACGGCACGCCCCCGACCTGCGGGTTCACGCGGAGCTGCGGGCCGCCGGACATCTGGCTAGCCTGGTCGGGTGGGTACGAAGCGCCTCCGCGCCCACCGGGCCCCGCGGGCCCGGCAGCCGGGGCGACAGGCGATCCGCCCTCTCGGGCGAACCCCGGCGCGGTCCCGTGGACCGCAGGGCGTCCGGCGCCATCCGCCGACGAGCCCGCACCACCTCCCGCACCACCTCTCGGACACCCCACAAGGGACAGCACATGAGAGCGATCACCATGTCTCCTGCGAAGCGCGTCGCGACCGCGGCCATCGCCGCGGTGCTGCTGGGCGGCACCCCCGGCCTGGCCGCGGCGGCCACCCCACAGGCCGCCCAGCCGGCCGCCCAGCCGTCCCAACAGACCGAGAACTGGTACCAGTTGCGGATCTGGCCGACGCCCAGCAGCTCAGGCGTGAACCTGGAGGCCGGCAACCACGGCAGGGCCATCGTGGCCAACCCCCAGAAGAACAACGACCACCAGCTGTGGGGGCTGAGCGGCATGGCCGGCAAGCAGCTCGTCGAGAACAAGGCGACGGGCACCTGCCTGACCGCGCCGAACCGCGGCCAGGGCGTCACCCTGCGAACCTGCGACAAGAACGACCTGTACCAGCAGTGGACCGTGGAGTACACGTCCCAGGGCAGGGTCGCGATCGTCCCCACCTACGACCGTGACCTCGCCCTCACCGGCAGCGCGGGACTCGGCACCGAGGTCTTCCTCAGGGTCTACAGCGAGTCGGCGAACCAGCAGTGGAGCGCGGTGCCCCCGGGGGCCTGATCCCCCGCGCGGCCACCGGCACGGCGCGCCCGCACGCCCCGCGGCCCCGCCCGACCCCCGTGGGGCGGGGCCGCGCGCGACCGGTGCTCCCGGCGCCACCCTCAGGCCGGCCGGGCGTCGGGGCGCGCGGTCGCGAGGGTGACCATGCGGTGCATGACCGCGGCGGGGACGGCGGGGTTTCCGGCGGCGGCTTCGGCGCCGCACGGGTCGAGCAGGCGCGCCACCAACTCGGCCGCGGGCAGCGCCGGGTTGGCCAGCGCGCGCCGCCGCACGCCCGCGTCGGGGTCGGCGGCCAGCCGGACCAGCACCTCGACGGCGACCCGGGGATCCCGGGCGGCGGCGGCTCGCACCCCCGGGTCGGGGTCGGCGGCCAGCCGGTCGACGTGGGCGGTGGTGCGGGCCGGGTCGTCGAGCGCGAGCGCCCGCAGCCGTGGGTTGGGGTCCGCCGCGAGGCGCAGCAGGCCGTGGCGGGGGAAGTTGGGGTGGTTGCGCGGGCGGCCGGGGAAGGAGAGGCTTCCGTCCCACCACCCCGCGACCTCCAGCAGCACGGCGGGCGGGGCGTCGTCGCAGGACTCGGTCAGGAAGAGCCGCACCACGCGGTCCTCGTCGCGGGCGAGCAGGGCCGCCACGTCGGCGGGCAGCCGTGGCGCGCGGGCGACGCTGCGTCGGATCAGCGGTTTCGGGGAGGCGGCGAGGCGGCGCATGGCTTCGGTGTCGCCGTGCAGGGCGCCGACCCACCACAGGGCCGTGGTGACCGCGCCGGGTTCGATGTCGGGGGCCTCGGCGGCCAGCGCCTCGATCTCCTCGGGGGTGGCGGGCGGTGTGGCGCCGGGGTGCGGGGGGCCGTCGATGCCGCGTCCGGCGCCCGGGTGCCATCCGGCCTTCCGGTGGTGTTCGGCGAGTTCCGTGAACAGTGCGCGCGCGGCCGTCCCGGGTGTGGCGGCGATGAGGCGGTCCCACTGGGCCGGTGACAGGTGGCCGGCCTCGGCGGCGGCGCCGCGGACGCGGCGGTCGGGGTGGACGATCGCGGCGTCCAGGACGGCGTCGGGCAGGTCCGCGCGGAACAGGAACCAGGGCCGGCCTGTGTCCAGGAGGCGTAGGAGCAGGTCGGCGGGCGCGCCGCGGTTGGCGCCGAGGCCGTCCAGCCAGGCGGTGCCCGTCGCCTCGTCGACGCCGGTGGCCGAGGTCAGCGCGGCCCAGACGGTCGGCGCGGGCGCGGTGGCGGGTACGGCGGCGGGAGCGGGCGCGGTGGCGGGGGCGGCGGGGTGTGTCCGTGTCACCGGCCGAAGCCTACGCGCGCGGCGAGGAGGGCCCGCGCGGGTCCGCCGGGCGCACCGCAGTGCGGCGCGCTTCCGGCGTCGAATCCCTTACGGTGCAGGGCAGCTGCCCGGCCCGGGCACCGGGCCCCGGCCCGGCCGCCGGGTCAGGCGTGCTCGATCTCGACCGAGGTGATCACCACGTCCTGGACCGGGCGGTCGTCCTCGGTGGGGGTGGCGGCGATCGCGTCGACCACGGCCTTGGAGGCGGCGTCGGCGACCTGGCCGAAGATGGTGTGGCGGCGGTTGAGGTGGGTGGGGGTGCCCACGGTGATGAAGAACTGCGAGCCGTTGGTGCCCGGGCCGGCGTTGGCCATCGCGAGCAGGTACGGCTTGGTGAAGAACAGCTCCGGGTGGAACTCGTCTGCGAAGGCGTAGCCCGGGCCGCCGGTGCCGGTGCCGGTCGGGTCGCCGCCCTGGATCATGAAGCCCGCGATCACCCGGTGGAAGAGCGTGCCGTCGTAGTACGGCCCCTGGCCCGGCTCGCCGGTGCGCGGGTCGGTGTACTCCCGGGTGCCCTCGGCGAGTTCGGCGAAGTTGCGGACCGTCTTCGGCGCGTGGAACGGGAACAGTTCCAGGCGGATCGGGCCCGCCGTGGTGTGCAGGGTGGCGAACCGGGCAGTGGCCACGGGGGTGACTCCTCAGGGTGAAGCCGGCACGGGCGCGGTGACGGCACGGGGGTGCGGCCGGCGCGGGTGCGGCCGGCGCGGGGACGGCCGGCGCGGGGACGGCTGACGGGTGGATCGCATGCGACCGGTAGGGTGACCAGGGCCGATCGGCTACCGCATCCTGGCACAGTCTCCGGCGGAGCGGTCGAACCGGGTGGCGCGGTCCGCTCGTCACAGGTGGTGGAGCGTCGAGCGAAGGGTGGGTGGCCGTGATGGTCGGTGCGGTCCTGGTGGCAGTGCTGGTCCTGGTCGTCGCCGGGTGCGGCTGCGTGGTGTGGGCCGGCCGGGGCGGGCCGCGCTGGGCCCGGGCGGTCGCCGCCCTCACCCTCGGCGCCGGGGAGGTGCTGCGCGTCGCCCACCGCGACCGGCCCCGCCGGCGGATCGGCGGCGGTGGCGACAGTGGCGGCGGTGGCGACGACGGCTGAGCCTCCGCCCGGACAAGGGCCTGCCCCCGGAAACGGCGCGTCCCCGGACGCCTGGTGACGGCGGCCGGGGACGCGAGGGGGTGTCAGCTCTCGGTCGAGCGGCGGCGGGCGGCCACGACCAGGGCCGCGCCCGCGGCGAGGGCCGCGGCGGCGCCGCCGGCCTCCCAGCCGAGGCCCTCGGTGCCGGTGGCGGCGAGCACGCCGGTGCCGGTGGCGGAGGTGTGGGCGCCGGTGGTGGTGCCGCCGCCCGTACGGGTGCCGGAGGTGGTGCCCGTGCTGCCGGAGGTGGTGCCGGTGAGGCCGGCCTGCTGGACGTTCTGCGACTGCTGCCCGGAGCCGCCGGCGGTGGTGCCGGTGCCCGTGCCCGTGCCGGTGGTGGTGCCGGCACCCGTGCCGGTGGCGGCCTTGGCGGCGGCCTCGTCCTCGGCCCGGGCCTTGGCCAGGCCCTCGGTGAGGAACGCGGTGATGGCCGCGTCGTCGCCCTCCAGGGCCTCCAGCGCGGCCTTGCGCACGGCCGGGCCGCCGCTCTCGGCGAGCTGGGAGACCTTCAGCCGGTTGTCGCCGGCGCGCAGCGCGGGCAGGGTGACGCTCAGGAAGTGCTGCACGTCCTCGGCGGTGCCGTCCATGGCCTTCTGGGCGGCGTCGTAGACGCGCGGGCTGGTCTCCTTGTCGGCGATGACGCGCAGCACCTCGACCCGGTTGTCCTCGGCGCGCAGCCTGGGCAGTTCGACGTCCAGGAAGTGGCGCACCTCGGCGGCGCCGCCCTTGAGGGCCTTCTCTGCGCCTTCGCGCACGCCGCGGCCGGTGGCCGGGTCGGCGACCAGGGCCTCGACCTTGGCGCGGTCCTCGTCCTCGGCGCGGGCGACGTACTGGCCGGTCCTCAGGAACTCGGCGACGGCCTCGTCGCCGGCCCTCAGGGCCGCCTTGGCGGCCTTCTGGACGGCCGGGCCGCCGACAGCGTAGATCTGGGAGGCCTTCACCTGGTTGTCGACCGCGCGCTGTTCGGCGAGTTCGACGTCCAGGAAGTGGCGCACCTCGGCGGCGCCGCCCTTGAGGGCCTTCTCGGCGGCCTCGCGCACGCCGACGCCGCTCTGCGGGTCGGCGAGGATGCGCTCGACCTCGGCGCGGGCGTCGTCCTCGGCGCGGGCGACGTACTGGCCGGTCTTCAGGAACTCGGCGATGGCGTCGTCGCCGGCGTCGAGGGCGGCCGCGGCGGCCGCGTGGACGGCCGGGCCGCTGTTGAAGAGCCGGGCGGTCAGGACCCGGTTGTCGTCGGCGCGCAGCCTGGGCAGCTCGACGTCCAGGAAGTGGCGCAGCTCGGCGGGCCCGCCCTTGAGGGCCTTCGCGGCGCCCTGGTGCACCCAGCACCAGGACTCGTCCGGGCTCTGGGCGAGGATGCGCTCGACCTCGGCGCGGTCGCGCCGGGCCTGGTCGTCGGTGGTCGTGGGCGCGGTGCCCGGTGCGGTGTCGGGTGCGGAGTCCGAGCCGGTGTCAGGACCGGAGACGCCGGTGGGCTTCGGGGTGTCGGAGGCCGAGGCCGTGCTGGGGAAGAGGACGGCGGGGGCCAGGACGGCGGCCGCGACGACAGCGGACACCCGGGGCAGCTTCATGGAGAGCGGACCTGCATTCGTGCGAAAGGATCATGAATCTTCACCAGCATAGGTCCGTTTTCACGATTGCCATACCAA
>NZ_JBEZUT010000224.1:0-14175 GCF_040636595.1 Kitasatospora sp. NPDC036755 | reverse complement strand
CTACTGCAATTAATGCACCAGCGCCTTACATGCTTAGACAATAGTTGCAGACGCGTCGTAATGCAAGAGGGTCCGACCGAGCTGTCCCACCGCCGTCGGCGGCCGTACGCCTCCGCCGAGGAGCCGCCTCGCGCGAGCCCGGAACCGTGGAACTCCCGGTGACGGCCCTGAGTGCTGTCTCCTCCCCACCTCCGCGGCCTCGGTCGGCTGCACGGTCCCCGCCCGCCGACGGCGGGTTCACCGGCGTCAACCTGTCGCCCCCCGGTGGTGCGGCCCGCCACGGGCCGGCCGCACCACCGTTGGCCGGGGCCCTCAGCCCGCGACGGGTGCTCCGGTCGGGGCGGTGGCCCTGGCGGTGAGGGCGAGGCCGTAACGGCGCAGGAGGAGGACGGCGGTGGTGGCGAGGCCGATGAGCAGGCCGAGCCAGAGGCCGCGGGTCTCGCCGCCGAGGGGGTAGGCGAGCAGCCAGGCGGCGGGCAGGCCGACGAGCCAGTAGCCGATCAGGGTGATGCGGAAGCCGCTCCGGGTGTCGTCGAGGCCGCGCAGCAGTCCGACGCCGATGTTCTGGGCGCAGTCGAAGAACTGCAGGACGGCGACGACGGCCAGCAGGCCGGTGGCGATCTCCAGGCCCTGCCGGTCGGCGGCCGAGCCGGCGTCGAAGTAGGGCCGCAGGACGAGGTCGGGGACGGCGAGGTAGGCGATGCCGACGAGGGTGGTGACGACGGCGCCGCAGGCGAGGGCGGTGTTCTTGATCCGGCGGGCGGCGGCGTACTCGCCGAGGGCGAGCTCCCGGCTGACGTTGATGGACGCCGCGTGGGAGAGGCCGACGGCGACCTGGAAGACGATGTAGATCAGCTGGTTGACGGCGGTGTGGGCGGCGAGCGCGGCGGCGCCGAAGCTGCCGGCGAGCAGGGCGGTGACGGAGAAGAACCCGGCCTCGGAGCCGTAGGTGGCGGCGATCGGGGCGCCGAGGCCGAGCAGGCGGCGCACGGTGGCCGGGTCGGCCCGCCAGAAGTCCAGGCTCAGCAGCGGGGCCAGCTGCGGGTCGCGGCGGGCGGAGCCGTAGAGGGCGAGGAAGGAGAGCAGGTGGACGCTGCTGGTGGCGACGCCGATGCCGGTGAGTCCGAGGGTCGGCAGGCCCCAGGTGCCGTGGATGAAGACCCAGTTGAGCCCGGCGTTGACGGCGACGGAGGCGACGGTGATCCGCAGCAGGGCCTGGGGGCGGCGCATGCCGACGGTGAACTGACGGATCGCCTGGAACCAGAGGCAGGGGAGCAGGCCCGGTGCCAGCGCGGCGAGCATCCCCTGGGCGCGGTGGGCGACGGTGGCGTCCTGGCCGAGCCAGGTCGCGGCCTGGCCGATGAGGACCATCAGGACGGCTCCGGCGAGGCCGGCGAGCGTGGCGACGGCCATCGCGGCCCGCACCAGACCTCGGACCTCGGCGCTGTCCCCGGCCGCGGCGGCCTTCTCCGGCGCCCCGGTGCTGTCCCCGGCCACCGCGGTCTCCTCGGGTGCCTCGGCCTTCTCGGCGCGGGCGGCGGCGGCCGCGACCTGGTTGCCGACCGAGGTGACCAGCCCGACGCCCATGGTGCGCAGCTGGTTGAAGACGACGAGGGCGAGGCCGCCGGCCGCGAGGGCCTCGGTGCCGAGCACGCCCATCATGATGGTGTCGGTGGTGGTGAGGGCGACCTGGGCGAGTTGGGTGAGGGCGAGCGGGACAGCGAGGGCGGCCAGGGCCCGGCTGTCGCGGGCGAGGACGGTCAACTGCTGCATGGTGAGGGTCACGCTTCTGGGAGTCACGGCCTGCGGAGTTTGGTGAGGGTCTCGTCGATCTCGGCTTCGACGGCGGGGTCGACGAGGGAACGGGCTGCCATCCAGTCGTCGTTGAAGACGGTGTCCATGTACTTCTCGCCTCCGTCGTTGATGAAGGCGACCATAACCGCGCCCGGCGGCAGGGTCCGCAGCCGGGCGAGGGCCTCGTACACGACGCCGCCCGCGGAGCCGCCGATCAGCAGGCCGGTGCGGCGGGCGACGACGCGGGCGGCGGCGAAGGCCTCGATGTCGCCGACCTTCACCCCCTCGTCGATGAGGTCGTAGTCGACCAGGAGCCCGATGGTGGCGCCTTCGGGGGTGCCGGTGCCGGACTGGTAGTAGTCGTGGGCGGGCGGGCCGAACGCGATCGAGCCCTTGGGCTCGACGCCGACGACGGTGAGGTCCGGGACGCTCTTCTTCAGTTCCAGTCCGGTGCCGCACAGGCCGCCGCCGGTGCCGACGGCGCCGATCAGCACGTCGACCCGGTTGTCCAGGGCCTGGGCGATCTCGCGGCCCACCGCGTAGTAGCCGACGGCGTTGCTGGGGTTGTTGTGCTGTTCGGTGAAGAAGGTGTTGTCCTTGCCGCGGGCCATCTCCTCGGCGAGTTCCTCGCGGGCGGCGGTGTGCAGGTCCTCGCCGCCGTCCTCGTCGACGTAGACGAGTTCGGTGCCCATGGCCTTCATGCCGCGCAGCTTGTCGGCGGCGGCGTGGTGGTCGACGACGGCGGTGAAGCGGTAGCCGCGTTCGGCGGCGACGACGGCCAGGCCCAGGCCGGTGTTGCCGGAGGTGGACTCGATGATGTGGCCGCCCTCGCGCAGTTCGCCGCGCTCCTCGGCGTCGAGGACCATCTGGCGGGCCATCCGGATCTTGGCGCTGCCGGTCGGGTTGTACATCTCCAGCTTGAGCAGGAGGCGGGCCCCGTTGTCGGCGCGGGCGAGTTCGAACAGCGGGGTGCGGCCGATGAGTTCGGATATCCGGCTGACCACCGGCGGGCGGTGCAGGGCGTCGGTCATGGCGGGGGGCTCCAGTGGGATCAGCGGTCGAGTTGCCAGCGGGGGCGGTCGCCGTCCCGGTCGATGACGACCTTGGGCGGCAGGGGGAGTTCGTGGAACGGGGACTCGTTGGAGTCCATCTGGTAGCCGGCGGTGTTGGGGTAGACGAGCAGGTCGCCGGACCGGGGCCGGGCGGGGAAGGAGATCCTGCGCCAGGTCAGCAGGTCGGAGTCCAGGCAGCTGGCGCCGCCCACGCAGGCCTCGTACGGGCCGTCCTCGCGGTCGTCCCGGGGCAGCAGGACCGGGTCGGGCAGGTACTCGCTGTTGAACCACTGCTCGGACAGGCTGAGACTGGTGCCGTCCACGGTGACGATCCCGTACCCGGCGCGGTCCTTGACGCCCTGGACGGGGAACACCGAGGAGCCGGCGCGGTCCAGCAGGGCGCGGCCGGGTTCCAGCAGGAGCAACACGCCGGCCTGCCGCAGCCGCTCGGCGAGGCTCGCGCCCCGGCCGCCGGGGCGGGCGGCGAGGACGGCCCGCAGCGCGTCCGCGCCGGCGACGGGGGAGTGGTACGGGTAGAAGTCGCCCGCGGCGAAGGACTTCCCGCCGTGGTAGTGCCCGGGCCCCTGCGCGGCGAGGAAGGCGTCCCAGGCGCCGGCGGCGACGTAGTCGACGGGGAAGCCGCCGCCGATGCTGATCCGGTCCGCCCGGAGGCCCGATTCCCGTGCCGTGAGGCAGAGTTCGACGAGCTCTCCGGCGAGGTCGGCGCGCGGCTGGACCTCGTAGCCGGAGAGGTGGAAGCTGAAGCCCTCCATCCGTACGGCGTCCCCGGCGGCGGCGCAGCGTTCCAGTGCCTGCCGCAGCTGCTCGTCGTCCAGGCCGAACCGGCTGCGCGGCTGGGCCGGCGGGTACCGGCGCAGCAGGACCCGGGCGGGGCGCTCTCCGGCGAGGCCGAGCAGGCGTTCCAGTTCGTCGAGGGCGTCGACGGCGATCAGCGCGCCCTGCCGGACGGCGACGCGCAGCAGTTGTTCGGACTTGGCGGGGCCGGTGACGACGAGGTCCTCGCCGCGCACGCCGTGGCCGAGCGCCTCGCGCAGTTCGCCGAGCGAGGCGACGTCGACGCCCGCGCCGGCGGCGGCGCAGCGGTCCACGAACACGGCGGCCTTGTTGGCCTTCTTGGCGTAGTGGACGCGCCCTTCGACGCCGGCGTCGGCCAGGGCCCGGCGGAACGCGGCGAGGTTGGCGTCGAACCGCTCGGGCAGCAGGTAGTGGAAGGGGCCGCGCAGGCCGTGGGCGAGTTCGTGGAGCAGGCCGCTGTGGTGGATCCGGTCGGCGAGCGGGTCGGGGTGGGCGGGCAGGGTCAGCGCCACAGGGCCACCTCGGTGCCGAGGCCCTGGTCGGCGGCGAGCTGGGCGAAGCGGTGGCCCAGCGCGATGTCGGTGACGACGAGTCCGCTGTTGTAGGCGAAGATCCGCTGCTCGGGGGCGGTGCGGGCGGCGGCGCCGGCGATGACGGCGGGCAGCTCCAGGTCGACGGCCGGGAGCTTGCCGTCCGGGTCGGCCATGTCGGTGCCGGTGACGTGCATCTGGGCCTCGCTGGTGGCGATCACCCGGTCCGCCCGGTGCAGGGTGGAGGGGGCGAGGCCGTGGCCGACGAGGACGGACACGGCGCCGGGCTTCAGCCAGTCGGCCTCGACGGCGGCGGGGGTGTGGCCGCCGGCGGTGGCGAGGACGATGTCGGCGTGGCGGGTGGCGGCCGGAAGGTCGGTGACCAGCTCGATCTCGCGCCCCGGGAAGTGCCGCGCGAGTTCGGCGCGGACGGCGGCGATACCGTCGGGGTGGGTGCCGGACAGCAGGAGGCGCTCCAGCCCGGGCAGGGTGGTGAGCAGGAACGGCAGGGCGAGGCGGCCCTGGGTGCCGGTGCCGATCACCAGCGCGGTCGAGGCGCCGGGGGCGGCGCACTCGCGGGCCAGCAGGGCGGAGACGGCCGGGGTGCGCAGGGAGCCGATGCGGGAGCAGTCCATCATGGCGACGGGCAGGCCGGTGACGTCGTCGTAGATGGTCAGCGTCGTGTAGTAGTGCTGGTTCTCGCGGCTCTCGCCGAGTCCGTGCTTGTAGGAGGTCTTGACGGCGACGACGTTGCGGACGCCGTCGCGGCCGAGCATGGCGTAGGAGACGGAGTGGCCGTCGGAGGGCTTGACGGTGAGCTTGCGAGGGTTGTCGGACTGCCCGGCGGCGAGGGTGCGGTAGGCCTGTTCGACGGTGTCGACGACGTCGGCGAGGCCGATGTCCAGGCCGGCGAGGTCGCTGGTGGACAGTACGCGCAGGGTGGTGTCGTCCCGGTCCATGAGGGTGCCCTTTCGGGGTGGTGAGGCGGCGGCAGGGGTTCGGTTCAGGCGGACGAGGCGGACGAGGTGGGCCAGGCGGTGAGGGCGGCCTGGCCGTAGCCGTGCTCGTCGTGCTCGGCGGCGGGGCGGGTGGGGCGGTGCTCGACGCGCACGGAGGCCCGCTTGAGCCAGCGGTCGGTGCCGTCGTAGCGGGCCCGGAACGGCACCCGGCCGTGGACGACGAGGTCGTTGTCGACGACCAGGACGTCGCCGGGCTCCAGGCTCACCGCGACGGAGACGCGGGCCAGTTCCGCTCCGAGGCGCCCGTACGCCTCGCGCCACGTTCCGTCGGCCTCCTCCAGCGGGGTGTAGGCGGGGTCGTAGCGCATGGTCAGGCCCTCGGGCGTCTCGAACAGGGTGGGCACCGGTGCGGGCCGGCCGTCGAACTTCCGGGCCTGTTCGTAGGCGTCGTCGGGCAGGATCGGCGCGACGGGCCGCTTCAGCTGCTCGACGTCGGCGGCGGACAGGTCGGCGAGGCGCACGCTGGCCGCGGTGGTGGCGATGTTGTCGTGGTTGCGCATGCAGCAGAGCAGCAGCAGGTGTGCGCGGCCGGGGTGGAAGGCGTCCTCGGTGTGCGGGGCGAGCAGGACGGAGCTGGAGGCGCCGGTCTGCTCGCTCTCGTGACCGGGCGAGGGCACGATGTTGTGTACGAACCGGCCGTCCTGCTGGCCGTCCCAGGCGATCGGGGTGCCCATCAGGGCGGAGACGAGCAGCAGCGCCACGTCCCAGAGCGCGCCGGCGTCGCCGACGGTCGACCAGTGGCCGGGGGTGGGGCCGAGTCGGGTGTCGTCGACGGTGAGGCCGCGCAGCACGAACAGGCCGTCGGCGGTGTCGACCGGGCGCAGCCGGTGGCGCAGCGGCTCGCCGAGCCGGGCGCACGCCCCGGGCAGGTCGGCGAGCAGCGCGGGGCTGGTCGCGGAGCCGTGGAGGTCCAGCAGTTCGGCGGCGGTGGCGGTGAGTTCCGTGACGGCGTCGGGGTCGAGACGGCGTACCGGGGCAGGGCAGGTGGGCACGGCGGGACCTTCCGAGGGCAGGAGAGGCGAAGGAGCGCTGGGGGAGCGGGCACGTGGCATCACCGCGCCGGTGCGGGACGGCGTCGGGAGCTTCGCGTGGGGCATCGGTCCGGGGCGGCTCGAACGGCCGGACGACAGGAAACTAACAACGACTCAGATGTTAGGCAAGCCTTACCAGGCTGGATGTCTCCATGTGCGTGGTCCCGGTTCCGGTCGGCGGCGCACGGGCCGCGCGTCGGCAACTTCCCTGCTCGGGGCGGAAGTCGGGAGGTGGGGGCGCATGCTCGGAAGGCGGGCGCGCTCCGTCGGACGGCTTGCGGCTTGTCTCGAATTTAGGGTAGGTAACCCTAAGCAAATCGTACGGACCCGAGACGAGGATCGAACGTGGGCGTCACCAGACGACAGCTGCTGTGGGCCGGAGCCGGGGCCGGGGCGATCGGCGTGCTCGCCGCCTGCGGCGGCGGCAAGGGTGCCGCCGGAGAAACCACGTCGTCCGAAGGAACCGGCCAACCGCCGCGCCCCGGAGGGACGTTGAAGGTCGGCGCGCTCGGCAAGGCCTCCGCCGTCACCCGGGACCCGCACGGCACCCAGGCCAACGAGAGCGACTACCTCGTCATCAGCCTGATCTACGACACGCTCGCGATACCCGGGGAGAGCGTCAACACCGCTCCCCGCCTCGCCGCCTCCTGGAAGCCCTCCGAGGACCTCAGGACCTGGCGCTTCACGCTGGCCGACGGCGCCACCTTCCACGACGGCACCCCCGTCACCGCCGACGATGTCGTCTGGTCGCTGAAGCGGCTGCGCGCCACCCCCGCCGGCAAGAGCCGGCTGCCCGGCATCCAGCCCGAGGGCATCACGGCCGAGGACCCGAAGACCGTCGTCCTGGTCTCCGACTACCCCAACGCCGACCTGCCGCTGCAGACCCGGCTGACCACCTTCGTCCTCAAGAAGGACACCGCCGAGGACGCGATCGCCGGAGCCCCGGGCACCGGCCCGTTCAAGCTCGACTGGTACCGCGACGGCAACGCCCGCCTGGTGCGCAACGACAACTGGTACGGCGGCAAGGCCCTGTTGGACGCCGTCGAGGTGCGCCTCTTCGAGAGCCCCCAGGCCATGGCCAACGCCCTGCTCGCCGGACAGATCGACGTCGCCTCCAACGTCGGCGCCGTCGCCGCCCGCACCGCCGAGGCCCGCAAGGACGTCCGGATCGTGCGGCGCCCCAACGACATGGCGATGCCCATCGTGATGCGCACCGCCGACGGCCCGTTCGCCGACGTACGGGTACGCGAGGCCCTCCGGCTCGCCGTCGACCGCGACGCCATGGTCAAGCAGGTCCTCTCCGGCTACGGCAGCGTCGGCAACGACATCCTCGGCACCGGCGACCCGGCCTTCGCCAAGGACGTCCCGCAGCGCACCCGCGACCTCGCCAAGGCCAGGCAGCTGCTCGCCGACGCCGGCTTCGACACCTCGAAGACGTACGACCTGATCACCACCGAGGACATCTCCGGCCTGGCGGAGTCCGCGACGCTGTTCGCCACCCAGGTCCGGGAGGCCGGCGTGCGGATCAACGTCGTCAAGCAGGACTCCAAGGTGTTCTGGGACACCACCTGGCTCAAGGGCACGCTCTACACCAGCTACTGGGGCAC
Organism: Kitasatospora sp. NPDC036755; assembly: GCF_040636595.1. NCBI lineage: Bacteria > Bacillati > Actinomycetota > Actinomycetes > Kitasatosporales > Streptomycetaceae > Kitasatospora > Kitasatospora sp. NPDC036755. Next base: position 6,326 of record NZ_JBEZUT010000224.1, on the reverse strand, counting down.
CAACGACTCGGTGGTCTTCTTCGCCTCCAAGACGATGCTCTCGGACGCCGGCCAGAACGAGTCCGGCTGGAACGAGCCGAGCTTCGACGAGACCTACCGCACCGCCATGGGCACCGCCGACACCGCCGAGCGCGCCAAGCTGCTGCACCGGCTCCAGGAGATCGAGTTCGCCAGGTCCGGCTACCTGCTGTGGGGCATGGCCGACGGCATCGACCTCGCCGGCGCGGCCGTCCGCGACCTGCCCAAGCTCCCCGGCTACGGCCGCGTCCAGCTCGAGAAGACCTGGCTGGCGCGTTGACCACGCTCCAGCCGGCCGGCGCCCGCGCGCCCCGCGCTCTCCCGGCCCGCATCCTCCCCGCTGCGGGCCGGGTCGCCCGGCAGGCCGCCCGGCGGCTCGTGACGCTCGTCCTCCTGCTCGCCGCCGTCTTCGCCGCCATCGAGCTGCTGCCCGGCGACGCCGCCGGCGCGAGCTCCGACCGGGGCGTCACCGCCGCCGACCTCGTCGCCCGACGCGCCGCCATGGGCCTCGACCGCCCCGTCGCCGAGCGCTTCCTGGACTGGATGACCGGCCTGCCCACCGGCGACCTCGGCACCACCGCACGCGGCCGGCCCGTCACCGAGGTCCTGGCCGGCCCCTTCCCCAACACGCTCCTGCTCGGCGGCCTCGCCCTCGGCCTGAGCGCCCTCGGCGCGCTCGCCCTCGGCGGCCGGGCCGCGCTGCGCCCCGGCGGGCGCGTCGACCGCGCCGTCGACGCGCTGTCCACCGCCGCGTTCGCCGTCCCGGAGTTCGTGGTCTCCGTCGCCCTGCTCCTGCTGCTGTCCCAGTGGACCGGCTGGCTGCCCGCCGTCACCCTCACCGGACCGGACGGCAGGCCCGAGTCCTGGACGATGACCCTCCTGCCGCTGCTCTCCCTGCTGGTCCCGCAGATCGGCTGGAACACCAGGATCGTGCGCGGCGCGCTCGCCGACCAGTCGGCCCTGCCGCACGTCCAGGCCGCCGTCCTCGACGGCCTGCCGCGCCGACGCGTCCTCAGCCACCACATGCTCCCCGGCGCCCTGCCCGCCATCGCCGTCGGCATCGCCACCTCCGCCGGCATGCTGCTGGGCGGCACCGTCGTCGTCGAGACCCTCTTCAACTACCCGGGCATCGGCGCCGTCCTGGCTGGCGCCATCACCGACCGCGACACCCCGCTCGTCGCCGGGGTCGTGGCCGCGTCCGGCGCCGCCATCAGCCTGCTCCTGCTGCTCGCCGACCTCGTCCGCACCACCACCCTCGGAGAAGAGCGCCGATGACCTCCGACGCCCCGGCAGCGGCCCCCGCGCCCACCACCCGACGCGGGCGACGGGCCCTCGTACGCGCCGTTCCCGCCCTCCTCCTCGTCGCCCTCGCGCTCGCCGGACCGCTCCTCGCCCCGCACCCGATCGACGCCCCGGTCACCTTCCCCTACGCCGGAGCGGGCGGCGACGCGCCCCTCGGCGGCGACCAGCTCGGCCGCGACGTCCTCAGCCGCCTCCTCACCGGCGGCGCGCCCCTGATCGCCACCGCCCTGGCCATCGCCCTCGTCGTCACCGCGGCCGCCACGGCCGCCGGCATCCTCGCCGTGCTGCGCCCGGCCCTCGGCCGGTGGATCGAACGCGCCGCGGACCTGACGATCCTGCTGCCGTCCGTGCTCGCCATCATGCTCATCGCCCTGGCCTGGCCCGGCGGCGGCCGCCTCGCCGTCGCGACCGCCGCCACCCTCCTCGGCATCCCCTACGCGGTACGGATCGTCGCCGCCGCGGCCGCCCCCGTCGCCACCACCGGCTTCGTCGAGGCCGCGGCCGCGGGCGGCGAGACCCTCTGGCACCTGACCGTCCACGAGGTCCTGCCCAACCTGCGCTCCACCGTCCTCGCCCTGTTCGGCCTGCGCTTCGTCGAGGGCGTCTACATCGTCTCCGTCGCGGCCTTCCTCCAACTCGGGCCCCAACCGCCGGAAGCCGACTGGGCGCTGATGATCCGCGAGAACGCCGCCGGCATCACCCTCAATCCGTGGGCCGTCGGCGCCCCCTGCCTCGCCATCGGCCTGCTCGCCATCAGCGTCAACCTCGCCGCCGAAGCCCTCGTCCCCGCCCGGCCCACCCCGGAGACACCGCTGTGAGCACGACCGACCCCGCCGTGACCGCCGCCGGCCCCGCCGTGAGCAGCGACATCGACACCGACACCGTCGTGACCGCCCGCGGCCCCGCCGCCCGGGCCGCCGGGCTGTCCGTCGCCCTCGGGGTCACCCCGCTGCTCACCGACGCCACCCTCACCCTCGTCCCGGGCCGCGTCACCGCCGTCACCGGCCCCTCCGGCGCCGGCAAGACCACCCTGCTGCGCGCCCTCGTCGGCTCCCTGCCGCCGGGCGCCCACGTCGCGGCCGGCAGCCTCACCGTCCTCGGCCGGGACATCCTCACCCTCCCACCCGAGGAACTGCGCCGACTGCGCCGCCACGGACTCGCCTTCGTCGGCCAGGACCCCGGCTCCGGACTCAACCCCCGGATGCGCGTCGACCGGCTCATCGCCGAGACCTCCCCACGGCGCGGCCGAACCCCGGTGCCGGACCTGCTGCGGGCCGTCCGCCTGCCGGTCGGCGAAGGCCTCGAACACCGCCGGACCGCGAGCCTCTCCGGCGGGCAGCAGCGGCGCGTCGCCCTCGCCCGGGCCCTCGCCCGCCGGCCCGCGATCCTGCTCCTCGACGAACCCACCGCCGGACTGGACGCCGCCCTGCGTGACGACATCGCCGGGCTGCTGCGCGACCTCGCCGACCACGAGGACATCGCCATCGCCCTCACCAGCCACGACTCCGAGTTCGTCGCCCGCTGCGCCGACGAGGTGCTGGCGCTGCGGCCGGCCCGCCCGGTGCCGACGCCGCGCAGGCCCACAACGTCCTCGGCGGCCACGACCGTTGGGGCCTTCGCCGGTACGGAGCCGGTCGTCGAGGTGACGGCACTCGGCGCCCGGGTCGGCACCGGCCGGGCCCGCCGGCAGGTCTTCGCCGGGCTGGACCTCGCCCTGCGCCCCGGCACGCTGACCGGGATCACCGGCCCCTCCGGCTGCGGCAAGAGCACGCTGCTGCGCACCCTGGCCGGACTCCACGGCCCGGAGGCCGGACGCATCGCCCTCGGCGGCGAAGCGCTGGCCCCCACCTACCGCGGGCGCACCCGCGACCAGCGCCGCCGCATCCAACTCGTGCCGCAGAACCCGCTCGGCGCCCTCAACCCCGCCCACACCGTCGGCGCCACCCTCGCGCGCCCGCTGAGGCTCCACTTCGCCCGGCCCGCCGACCGGTGCGGCGCCCGCGTCGCCGAACTGCTCACCGCCGTCGGCCTCACCCCCGAGCACGCCGAACGCCGACCCCACGAACTCTCCGGCGGGCAGCGCCAGCGCGTCTCCATCGCCCGGGCCCTGGCCGCCGAACCCGACGTCCTGCTCTGTGACGAGGTCACCTCCGCCCTCGACGCCGAAACCGCCGAGGGCATCATGGAACTCCTGCGCGGCCTACGGGCCGACCGGGGCCTCGCGGTCGTCCTGGTCAGCCACGACCTGCCCCTGGTGTCGGCCCACGCGGACGTCCTCCTCACGCTCGGCGGCGCCGATGGGGCGGTGCCGCTCGCCGAGCAGCGGGCGGTTCCGAGCCCGGTGCCGGACTGAGCCCGCCGTTCGGCGGGTCAGTCCGCGGCGGCGGCGGCCGCCGGCCCGGCCGGGGTGGCAACGGTCGGCGTCCCGGCCGGGGCGCCGCCTTCGGGCACCCTCGCCCAGGTCGGCCGGGAGTCACCGGTCAGGGCCCAGCCGTCCTGCCCACCGGGCTCCGCCGCCGGCCGGCTCCGCGGGCGGCGGCCGCGCACACGCGCCGGAGCGGGGAGTTGAGTTCGGCGCGCTGCCCCTTCGTCAGGGACGCCGGCAGCTCGTCCCGCGCCGCTGACGCGTCGGCGTGGAGCACCTCCACGGCGGACTCGCTACGGGGAGGGGGGCGGCGGCGGTCCGGCCGGGCCCGCGCCCACCAGGCCGTCGATCAACGCCGCCAGGGCCGGGCGCAGTTCGGCGCAGTGGGCCCCCGGGCCCAGGTAGGGGGCCGCCGTGCGGGCGAGCGCCAGGGCGGGCAGGGCGCGGGGATCGGCGGCGGCGAGCACGGCGGCGCGCTGGTTGGGCTCGCGCGGCCGGCTGACGGGGTGTTCGGAGAGGAGCTCGCCGATCAGCAGTTGCCAGCAGGAGCGGTAGGCGGACACCGCGCGCGGGGGCCGGAGCCCGGCGGCCGTCAGGTCGGCGAGGCAGGCGTCGGTGAAGGGCAGGGCCCGCGCGGAGGTCAGTTCCCCGCGGACGAGGACGTGCGGGACCCAGGTGTGCCCGGCGAGGAAGTCGTGGGCGTCGAGGAGCCGGCGCAGCAGCCTGGCGGTGGGGGAGTCGCCCGGGACGTCCACCGGCATCCCGTCGGCGATCTCGTCGAGGACGGCGAGCAGCAGGCTGTCGCGGTCGGCGACGTGCCGGTACAGCGAGGCGGCGGCGGTGTCGAGTTCGGCGGCCACGGCCCGCATGGTGAGGGCGTCGATGCCGTCCCGTTCGATCAGCCGGCGCGCGGCGGCGACGACGGCGTCCGCGGTCAGTCCCGGACGCCGGCGCCGAGGGCCGTAGCGGCCGCGCTCGACCGTCGTTCGCTGTTCTGCCATCTCGTCATCCTGTCATGCCGGACCGGCCGTCACCTGCGGGCTTGCGGGCCTAGTTAGGTAAGGCTTACCTTGTGCGAACATTGTTCGCATCTGGAGGTGGCCGTGTCCGGACCAACCCTGCCCGCATCGTCGACGACCGAGCCCGGAAGGCGGTCGAAGAACTCCCCGGACTCCCTGAACTCCCCGAACTCCCCGGCCTCTTCGAACTCGCCCGACTCCCCGGACGGCCCGGCCCGGTCCGGTCCGCGTGCCGGCCTGGTGCTGGCGACGGCGTGCCTCTGCCAGCTGGTGGTCACGCTCGACGCGAGCATCGTCAACATCGCCCTGCCCGCGATGGGCCACTCCCTGGGCTTCGCCGACAGCGCCCTGCCCTGGGTCGTCAACGCCTACGCCCTCGCCTTCGGAGGACTGCTGCTCCTGGGCGGGCGGGTGGCCGACCTGGTCGGGCACCGCCGTTCCCTGCTGGCGGGCCTGGCGGTGTTCGGGCTCGCCTCCGTGCTCGGCGGATTCGCGCAGACCCCGGCGCAGCTGATCGCCGCGAGGGCCGGCCAGGGTGTGGCCGCCGCGCTGCTCGCCCCGATCAGCCTCACCCTCATCATGGTCACCTTCGCGGAGGGGGCGGCCCGGGCCCGGGCCCTGGGCGTCTGGTCGATGGTGACGGCGGCGGGCAGCGCGCTGGGCGTCCTGCTCGGCGGGGTGCTCACCGACCTGCTCGACTGGCGGTGGGTGTTCTTCGTCAACCTCCCGCTGGTACTGGTCGGTGGCGCCCTGGCCCTGCGTTCGGTCGCCACCGGTCGCCCGGCGCGCACGGGCCGGCTCGACGTGGTCGGTGCGGTGCTCGGGACCGGGGCGATGTGCGCGCTGGTCTACGGGCTGATGGAGACCGACCGGCACCCGTGGACCTCGACCCGGACCCTGGCCACCCTGGGGGCCGCCGTGCTGCTCGGGATCGTGTTCCTCGCCTGGGAGGCCCGCTTCGCGTCCGCGCCGATCGTGCGGCTCGGGGTGCTGCGGGCCCGGACGGCGTGGGCGGCGAGCGTGATCGTCACCCTGATCGGGGCGGCGATGCTGGTGGGCTTCTACTTCTGCTCGCTGCACCTCCAGAACGTCCTGCACTACGGTCCGCTCGCGGCCGGCGCGGCCTTCCTGCCGTTCTGCGCGGGCGTGATGGCCGGCAGCATGGCGGCCGGCCGGATCGGCGCCCGGTTCGGGGCACGCGCCACGCTCACCGGGGGGCTGCTGCTGGCGGGCCTCGGGATGCTCTGGTTCGGCGGACTCGGTGTCGACTCCGGCTACCTGACCGCCTTCGTGGGCCCGTCCGTCGTCACCAGCACCGGCGTCGGGATCTGCATGGTCGCCAACACCGCGATGGGCACCTCGGGCGTCGCCCGGCACGAGGCCGGACTGGTCAGCGGGCTGCTCAACGCCGGGCGCCAGTGCGGCGGCAGCATCGGCCTGGCCGTGCTCTCCTCGCTCGCGGTGGCCGCGACCCGGAGCGCGGTGCGCGAGGGGCGCGAGCCGCTGGAGGCGCTCGCGGCCGGCTACGACCGCGCGTTCGTCCTCACGGCGGTGCTGCTGGCCGTGGCGGCACTGATCGCGGTGCTGTTCGTGCCCGGCCCCGCGCCGAAGCCGGCCCCGCG
>NZ_JBEZUT010000223.1:0-14217 GCF_040636595.1 Kitasatospora sp. NPDC036755 | reverse complement strand
GGGCCGGTTCCTCGCCTCGGCCGCCGCGATGACGGCGGCGGTTGCCGCGAGCGCGCTGATCGGGGCCAACGCCCGGATCCGGCGGGCCGCGCGGGCGGAGCGGCTGGCACGGCTGGAGCGGGACCGCGACGAGCGGGAGCGTCGGGCGGTGGAGGAGGAACGCGCCCGGATCGCACGGGAGTTGCACGACAGCGTGACACACGGCCTGTCGGTGGTGGTGGCGCTGGCGGACGCGCTCGGGCACGCGCGGCCGGCCGACGCCTCCGCCGTGACGGCCCGGATCGCGGAGACCGGACGGCAGGCGCTGACCGACATGCGGCGGGCGCTGGGCCTGCTCCAGGACGCCGGTCCCGACGCGGGGCCCGACGCGGGGCCCGGGGACGACCGGCGGTCGCCACCAGGGATCGAGCAGCTCGGGGCGCTGTGCGAACGGACGGAGGCGGCAGGCCTCGTGACCCGGCTGCGGGTGGACGGCGAGGCCGCCCGGGTGCCGGCCGCGGCGCAGCTGACGGTGCACCGGCTCGTCCAGGAGTCGCTGGCCAACGCGCTGCGCCACGCGCCGGAGGGGGCGCGCGCCGAGGTGCGGGTGTCCTGCGCGCCGGGGGCGGTCACGGTCGAGGTGACCGACGACGGGCGGGCCGGAGGGACGGGGCGACCGGGATCCGCCGGGTCCGGGCGGGGTCTCACGGGGATGCGGGAGCGCGCCGCGGCCTTCGGCGGGGTGTTGGAGGCGGGCCCGCGGCCGGGCGGCGGCTGGCGGGTCTTCGTACGGCTGGATCCCGGGGGCGCGCCGTGAGCGTGCGGGTGCTGCTGGTGGACGACGAGGAGCTGCTGCGGCTGGCGTTCGGCATGATCCTGCGCGCCGAGCCGGACATGGAGCCGGTCGGGGAGGCGGCCGACGGGGCGGCGGCGGTGGAACTGGCGCGGCGGCTGCGGCCGGACGTGGTGCTGATGGACGTGCGGATGCCGGGCACCGACGGCATCGCGGCGACCCGGCAGCTGCTGCGCGAGCTGCCCGGGACGCGGGTGCTGGTGCTGACGACCTTCGACCTGGACGCGTACGCCTTCGACGCGCTGCGGGCCGGGGCATCCGGCTTCCTGCTGAAGAACTGCCGGCCGGAGGAGCTGCTGCGGGCGATCCGCGACGTGGCCCGGGGGGACGCCGTGGTCTCGCCCCGGGTGACCCGGCGGCTGCTGGACCGCTTCGCGCACCGGCTCCCCGCCGGGGGCGACGGTGGCGGGGGCGCCGCGGAGCGGCTGCGCGTGCTGACCGCGCGCGAGCGGGAGGTCCTGCTGGGCGCCGCCCGCGGCCTGACCAACGCGGAACTCGCCGCCGCCCTCGGTCTCGCGGAACCCACGGTGAAGAAGCATCTCGGCCGGGTCATGGCCAAGCTTGATCTGCGGGACCGGGTACAGGCGGTGATCTTCGCCTACGCGTGCGGGCTGGTCGAACCGGGGTAGGCGCGTCCGGGCGCCGACCGGGCCGAAGCCTTTTCCCGTAAGGTTTTTGACGATACATCAGGCTTGCGAAATGGTCGCCCGCCGGTGAAGCCGTCGGCGAGGAGTCCGGCCCACCCGTCCACGAGCCGGTCGCGTCGCGACGGCCGCAGGGAAAGGAACGCACGCACCGTGACCCAGAACCTGTTCCGGCGGTCCTGGTCGGCCGCCCTCGTCGCCACGGCCATGGCCTGCGCCTGCGCCCTCGCCGTGCCGGCGCAGGACGCGGCGGGCCGCTCCGCCGCCGATGGCGCGGCACCCGTCCCACGGGATCCGGCCCACACCGACGTCGTGTTCATCGGGGCCCACCCGGACGACGAGTTCCAGTCGCTGGCCACCTTCGCCCAGTGGCGGGAGCGCGGCGGGCGGCGCACCGGGCTGGTGACCGTCACGCGGGGCGAGGGCGGCGGGAACGCCGTCGGGCCGGAGGAGGGCGCCCGGCTCGGCCTGATCCGTGAGACGGAGGAACGGGAGGCCGTCGGCCTCGCCGGGATCGACAACGTCTTCTACCTCGACAAACCGGACTTCTGGTACACCCTCTCCGCGCCCCTGACCTCCTCCGTCTGGAACCGGGCACCCGGACCGCCCACCGACACGCTCGAGCGGATCGTCCGGCTGCTCCGCGCGACGACCCCGGCCACCGTGGTGACGATGGACCCGCGTCCCTTCGACCAGCACGGCGGGCACCAGGAGGCCGCCCGCCTGGCCGTCGAGGCGTTCCGGCTGGCCGGCGACCCGAGGGCGTTCCCCGGGCAGATCACCGATGAGGGGTACAGGCCGTGGCGGCCCTCCCGGTTGCTGGCCCAGAACTGGGGGTTCGACGGGCCCGTCGGTCCGTCCTGCGCCACCGCCCGGCTGGTGGATCCCCACACGGGGCTGCCCGTGGAGGGCGTCTGGACCGGCGCGCGCTCCCGCTCCTCGGGCAAGACCTTCGCGCAGGTGGAGCGCGACGCCGCACGCAGGTACGTGACCCAGGGTCTCGGCTCGCTGCCCGCCACTGTCGACACCCCGCCCGGACGGCTGCCGTGCGAGTGGTTCACCGTCCTCGCCCGGGCCGGCGCACCGCTCCCCGCCACCGTCCGGGAACAGTCGGGACTGAAGCCGCTGTACGCCGAGTTCCGCGACTGGACCAGGCGGGTGGGGATGCCCTGGCTGGCGAACGGCGCCCAGCCCGACTACCCCGCCGCTCCCGCGGCCGAGGTCCCGGCACTCGACCGCCCGCCCGTCGTCGACGGCACCGCGGGCCCCGGCGAGTATCCCGGGCCCGAACTCCCGCTGCGGCACTGGGCCGGCCCGGACTGCGCCCCCGGCGACTGCTCCGCGACCGCCCGGCTCTCCCGTCACGGGGACGGCCTCTACGTGTTCGTCCAGGTCACCGACGACCGGATGGGCAGCGCCCTGGACGCCCGGAACGACTGCAAGCGGCACTGGCGCACCGACGCCGTCGAGATCGGCATCGATCCGCGCGGCGACTCCGACGACACCTCGACCACGTTCAAGACCGGCGTCCTGCCGTTCACCGCGAACGGCGGCGGCCCCTGCGCGGAGCGCGACGGCGACAACCACCAGGGCCCGGCGGACGTCACCTCCCCCGGGCTGGCCGTCGCCTCCCGGGTCACCGCGCCCTACCGCGGCTACACCGTCGAGGTGCGGATCCCGCTGTCGGGCCTTCCGGCCGTCGTCGACCCCGAGCGGATGACCGCGAACGTCCTCGTGTACGACTCCGACACCACGGACAAAGTCGGCAAGAGCCGTCTGGCCTGGTCCCCGTTCGGCAGCGCCCAGGCCGACCCGTACGTGTGGGGCACCGTCCGCCTGCCCGGCTACACCCCGCCCCCGGACGGGCCGGCTTCCCCTCCGCGGATCCCGACGGAGGCGGCCCGGAGCCAGGACTCGCCCGCCTCCGTCGCCCAGTCCGAGCGCCTCGGCGTCCCGCTCGCCGCGGGGCCGCGTCTTCCCGACCGACCCGCCGCCGGCGGGCGGGCCGCGTGGCGCGAGGAGCGGTGACGCGCGGCCCGGGAGCGGCGAAGGGCCGGTGACGAGAGGGGGCGCGTCGTCGGAGTCCGGCACCGCCCTGCCCGGAGCCCGGTGCGCACACGCCGCCGCGGCCGGGAACCGGAGTGGGGTCCTCGCCTCACGGGCGGAGCGGCGTCGGGCCCCGCGGCGCGTGGGTGCCGGCCGCCGGGCCGGGCCGTGCGGGTGCGGTCAGGCCTCCTCCGGGGCGGCCTCCCAGGCGCCGTAGCCGCCGATGAGGTCGTAGGTGTGCGGGTGGCCGTGGTGGCGCAGGAGGCTGGCGGCGATGGAGGAGCGGCTGCCGCCGGCACAGTGGAGGACGACGGGGCGGTCGGTGGGCAGTTCGCCGTGGCGGGTGGGGAGTTCGGCGAGCGGGAGGTGGAGCGAGCCGGGGATGGCGCCGTTCTCGCGTTCGCCGGCGCCGCGGACGTCGACGACCAGCGGGGGCCGGGCGCCGGCGAGTTCGGCGCGCAGGGCGTGGACGGTGAGGCGGGCGCCCTGGCGCATCAGCTCGGGGTGGGCGACGAAGACGTCCTCCGGGTCGGCGAGGTGGCCGGCGACCTTGTCGAAGCCGATCCGGGCCAGGCGGGTGACGAGTTCCGGGCCGCGCTCCTCGGGGGCGATGACCAGCAGCTCGCGGTCGGGCTCGAGGACGGTGCCGGACTGCTCGGCGAAGCGGCCGTCGGCGGGGACATTGAGCGACTCGGCGAGGTGTCCGGCGGCGAAGGCGGCCGGGTCGCGGCCGTCCACCACCAGGGCGCCCCCGGCCCGCAGGCGCAGGAACTCGGCGCCGGTCAGGGCGCGGACGGCGGCCGGGTCGAAGAGTTCGCGCTCGCGCCGGTTGAGGTCCGCGTCGTAGCCGAAGTAGCCGGGCGCGGTGGGCTGGCCTTCGGTGACCAGGGCCACGAAGGTCGCCTCGTCCATCGGGGCGCAGGCGTAGTTGGTGGCGCGCTCGCGGCCGATGGTGGACTGGCGGTCGGTGGAGAGGTTCTTGCCGCAGGCGGAGCCGGCGCCGTGGGCCGGGAAGACCAGGGTCTCGTCGGGCAGGCCCATCAGCTTGCGGTGCACGCTGTCGTAGAGCATGGTGCCGAGTTCCTCGGCGGTGACGCCGGCGGAGGCGAGCAGGTCGGGGCGGCCGACGTCGCCGATGAACAGGGCGTCGCCGGTGAGCACGCCGTACGGGACGGTGTCGTCGGGCTGCTCGAAGACCAGGATGCTGATCGACTCGGGGGTGTGCCCGGGGGTCTCCATGATCTCCAGGGTGACGTCGCCGAGTTCGATCCGTTCGCCGTCGGCGAGCTTGCGGATGGGGTAGTCGGTCTCCGCCCGCTGCCCGTACCCGATCCAGGCACCGGTGCGGTCCGCCAGTTCGAGGTGGCCCGCCAGGAAGTCGGCGTGGAAGTGGGTGTTGACGACCGCCTCGACGGTGAACCCGCGGGCCGCGGCGTCGGCGACGTACTCGTCCACGTCACGGCGCGGGTCGACGACGACGGCACGGCCGGTGCGCTCGTCGGCGATCAGGTACGAGGCCTGGGAGAGGCAGTCGAGGTAGAACTGGGCGAAGTACACGGGGAACCCTCCTGGGCGACGTCGGGCGCCACAGCGCCATCGTGATACCCCCCTCGGTATATTTACGAGCATACGGCCGCGGAGGCCGATACGGGCGGGGGTATGCCGAACGATTTCGATAATACCCCCCGGGGTACTATGGTGGAGATCGAGGGGGACAGCCGCCGCCACCGCACCGGGCACCGAACCGGGACGGGCGGGGCCGAGAACGCGCCGGTCAGGCCGCCGTTCCGGGCCATCGAGCCCGTACGACCGCCCGCGCCGCCCCCGATCCGCCGGACACCACCGTCCGGTCCGCACCACTGGAGACACCACATGCCTTTGCCGCCGCACGCCCACGGGCCCCACGGCCCCGGCGCCCCCGGGCGGACCACCCCCGTCGAGGCCCAGGAGCTCGCCCGCACCGGCGCCGCCGTCCTGCTCGACGTCCGGGAGGCCGCCGAGTTCACCGCCGGGCACGCCCCCGGCGCACTGCACCAGCCGCTGATCGCCCTGGTCGCCGGCGCCCCGCTGCCGGACGGGGCCACCGGGCGCACCGTGCTGGCCATCTGCCGCTCCGGCCACCGCTCCCAGCGAGCGGCGGAACTGCTGGCGCAGCGCGGTGTCGAGGCGCTGAACGTGATCGGCGGCATGAACGCCTGGGCACTGACCGGACTTCCGGTCGCCGCGCCCGGCGGTGGCACCGGGCACGTCATATGACCACCCTGCTCCTGGCGCTCGCCGCCGGCGCGGTGGTCGGCCTGGCCCTCGGCGGACTGGGCGGCGGTGGCAGCATGCTCGCCGTCCCCGCGCTGGTCTACCTGCTGGGCTTCACTCCGGCGCTGGCCACCACGGCCAGCCTGGTGATCGTCGCCGCGACCTCGCTGACCGGGCTGCTCGCCCACGCCCGGGCGGGCCGGGTCCGCTGGCGCACCGGCGCGCTGTTCGCCGCCGCCGGACTACCCGCCGCGATGGCCGCCGGGGCGCTGTCGGCGCACGTACCGGGCGCGCTGCTCACCGGCGCCTTCGCGGTGCTGGCGGCGCTCGCGGCCTGGCGGATGCTGATGCCGTCCAAGCCGCAGGCGCAGGAACGTTCCGCCGCAGGACCGGGCCGCTCCACGGCGGCCGGCGCCGGGCTCGGCGCCGTCACCGGCCTGCTCGGCGTGGGCGGCGGCTTCCTCGCCGTCCCCGCCCTCGTCTCGGTGCTCGCCTTCACCATGGCCGAGGCCGTCGGCACCAGCCTGCTGGTCATCACCGCCAACTCGCTGGCCGCCCTGCTGCCCCGCCTCGGCGCGACCGGCGCCATCGACTGGGCCGTGGCCGCGCCCTTCACCGGGGCCGCGATCCTCGGCGCCTGGGACGGCAAGCGGCTGGCCGACAAGCTCAGCGGCAGCACCCTCCGGAAGGCCTTCGCCATCGCCCTGCTCGCCGTCGCCGCCCTGATGCTCGTCACCACGCTGAGCTGACCGCCGCACCGAGCCGACACCCCGCACCGAGCCGCGCGCCCCGCGCAGCCGCCGCCCACGAAGCCGATCACCACGCCCGGCCGGCACGCCGAGCCGATCGCGAAGCACCCCGACTCCCCTCCCCCACTGATCGCCCCACCCGAGAGGACCCGTACCCCATGACCACGCCGCTGACCGTCGAGCAGCTCCAGCCCCGCCTCGGGCAGCTCACCCTCATCGACGTCCGCTCCCCCGGCGAGTACGCCGCCGGGCACATCCCCGGCGCGCTGAACGTCCCGCTCGACCAGCTCGACCGCGCCCTGCCCGCACTGCGCCAGGCCGCCGGACAGGGCGAGATCGCCGTGGTCTGCGCCGCCGGGCCGCGCGCCGCCAACGCCTGCGGCCGGCTGGCCGAGGCCGGCATCCCGACCCTCACCCTGACCGGCGGCACCAACGCCTGGGCCGGCGCCGGACGGCCGCTGGAGCAGGTGGCCGGCGCCCGCCGGGTGTGGGCGCTGGACCGCCAGGTCCGCCTGGTGGCCGGTTCGCTGGTGCTGGCCGGCGTGCTGGTCGACCTCGCGCTGCCGGGCGCCCGCTGGCTCTCCGCCGCCGTCGGCGGCGGGCTGGCCTTCTCCGCGCTGTCCAACACCTGCGCGATGGGCTCGATGCTCTCCAAGCTCCCGTACAACCGGCCCCGCCCGGGCGCCCCGAGCCTGGACGACACGCTGGCGGCCCTGCGGCGCTGAGCCCGGCACCCCCGGCCGAGCCGGCACCTCGTCCGTGAAGGCCCCCGCCCACCCCCGTCGGGCGGGGGGCTTCACCGCTTCTCCCGGCCGCCTCCCGGAACCCTCCCGGAAGCCGTCACCGCACGACCCGTTGACGAGCCCGGGTCACGCCATGTGAAATGTCACCCATCACATGCGACTCACCATAGCCTGCCACAGCCGCATTTGAACGTTCAAACCCCGCCCGACATCCCCCAGCCCCACCCACCGACCGGAGGTAGCTCCGCCATGCCGCCCCGCCCCCGCGCCTTACCCACCGGTCTCGCCCTCCTGGCCGTCCTCACCACCCACGCGGTCCTCGCCGGCCAGGCCCTCGCCGCCGCCCCGGCCCCGGCCACCGCCGGAACGGCGCTCGTCGACGGCGGCGCCTACCGGCTCGGCTCCGCCCTGGACGGCTCCTGCCTCGGCCCGCGGTACGCCGAGCCCGCCGCCGGCACCCCGGTGGTCGGCGCGGCCTGCGGGCGGCTGCTCAGCCAGCGCTGGCAGCTGCGCCGCAGCGGCACCAACTACCTGCTGGTCAACGCGGCCAGCGGCCGCTGCCTCACCCTCGACGGCCCCGGCCGGCGCCCGGCCACCGCCGACTGCGGCAGCGACCCCGCCGCCGAGCGCTTCACCGTCTCCCGCGCGCCGCAGGGCACCTTCACGCTCACCACCCGCGCCACCGGCGGCTGTCTGACCGCCGACCCGGCCCCGGCGGACCGCCACTGCGACCGCCGCCCCGCCCACCGCTGGACGCTCACCCGCACCGAACCGCTGGTGCTCGCCGACCCCGGCTTCGAGCAGGGCGGCGCCGTCGGCGGCTGGACCTTCACCGCCCACACCGGGACCGCCGGCAACAACCCGCACGGCGGCGCCCGCCTCGCCTACCTCGACGCCGGCCCCGGGTACGCGGTGAGCCAGCAGGTGACCGCCGTCACCGCTGGCTCCTACGACCTGTCCGCCTGGATCGCGACCGGCGGCGCCGGCGGCAGCCTCTCGGTGAGCGTCAACGGCGCCCGGGTCCGCTCCCTCCCGCTGCCCGAGCAGTCCACCTACGCGAAGTACACCCTGCCCCGGATCGCGGTCGCCCCCGGCGACCGGCTGACCCTCACCATCGGGTCCTCCCCGACCGGCTGGGTCAACGTGGACGACGCCGCCGTCGCGCCGTCCGCCCCCAACGACCCGGTCGCCGACTCCTCCGATCCCGAGCTCGTCGCGCTCTTCGACTGGGCCAAGACCAAGGCCAACAGCTGGGTGCAGCAGGCCGGTTCCACCGGCGTGCTGGACCAGGACGAGAACCACCCCGGCGGCACCGGCACCACCACCTACGACGCCACCTACTGGGCCGGCTACCCGTTCCGCTCCGGCTTCTACAGCCGTGACTTCGCCCACCAGCTGGTCGGCGCCCACCTGCTCGGCCTGGACGCCGAGAACAAGACCATGCTGCGCGGCTTCGCCGCCTCGGCCACCGAGGTCAACAAGCTCTACCCGGTCTGGGCGCTCGACTTCGACGCCCGCAGCCCGCTGGCCATCGACTACCGCGGCCCCGACCGCTTCGTCCGCGAGCTGCCCGCGCCGTTCGAGCTCGTCCAGCAGGCCGGCGAGGCCTACCGCTGGACCGGCGACCGCGACTACGCCGAGGACCCGGGCCTGGGCCGGTACGTCCGCAACACCCTCGGCCCGTTCATCACCGCCCGCCCCGGCCCGGTCGACAACGGCGGGGTGCCGATCCCCCAGGCCACCAGCCGCTCCATCTTCGCCGGCACCGCCAGCTACGCCGAGAACGCCACCCGCACCTACGCCGAGGCCGGGGACGCGGTCGGCTCCCAGTACCAGGCCTACCTCGCCGCCGCCGTACTGGCCGACGCCCGGGGCGACGCCGCCTCCGCCGCCGGCTACCGGACGGCCGCCGACCGACTGCACACGTACGTCAACTCCACCTGGAGCGTCGACGGTTCGCAGCCGGGCGAGATCGTCCACGGCTACGACACCGCCGGCAAGCCGGTCACCGGCTGGGGCTACGAGGCGAGCGTGCTGATGCCGGTCAAGCGGCTGCTCGACCCGGGCCCGCGCCTGGACGGCCAGCTCGCCGCCATCGACGCCGCCGACTCCGGCCCGGAGCGCTCGGCCAACCTGGAGGCCTACACCTACCTGCCGGACGCCTTCTTCGCCGGCCACGACCCCACCACCGCCTGGAAGTGGATGCGGCACGTCTACGAGAGCACCGGCGAGCCGCACACCAGCGGCGCGATGCTGAACGGCGACTACCCCGAGGTGCCGTTCACCCTGCTCTCCCAGACCGTCCAGGGCCTGCTCGGCGTCACCCCGGACGCCGCCGGCCACGCGCTCGCCACCACCCCGCGGCTGCCCGCCTCGATGGGCTGGCTCCAGGTCGCGGGCATCCCGGTGGGCGGCGGCACGGTGACCGTCCGGCACGACGGCGCGCGGCGCAGCACCGTCACCAACACCGGCACCGAGCCCATCAGTTGGGAGGCCCGCTTCCCCGGGGCGCACGCCGCCCTCACCGTCGACGGCGAGCCGCGCGAGGCCCGGACCGCGACCGTCGACGGCACGACCCACACCCTCACCACCGTGACCCTGGCGCCCGGCCGCTCCGCGACCGTCGCCGTCACCGACTGACCCCCACACCGCACCACCGCGGCCGGCCGGGCCCCACCCCGGCCGGCCGCACTCCCCTCTCCCACGAGGCTTCCTGACGTGTCGCCACATCCCCCACCACCCCCAGGAGGGCGCACATGCGCCGAACCCGCCGCCGTCTCGCGGCATCCCTGCTCTCCCTCGCCCTCGCCACCGCCGGACTCGGAGCCGCCGGCCTCACCACGGCCGCCCCGGCCGCCGCGCTCGGCAACGGCAACGCCCTGACCCCGCCGATGGGCTGGAACTCCTGGAACTCCCTCGGCACCGAAGTCACCCAGGAGCAGGTCGTCCAGACCATCGACTTCATGGCCGCCAACGGCCTGGTGGCGGCCGGGTACGACACCGTCACCATCGACGACGGCTGGTCGCTCTGGCACCGCGACGGCCAGAGCACCGACCTGGTCCGCAACGCCGACGGCGGCCTGCAGCTGTACGACGCCGCCGGGAACCCGGTCAGCGGCACCGACGGCACCGGCGCCGACCCGACCTCCGGCCACCTGATCCCGCGCCCCGACCACTTCCCGTCGCAGACCGTGGACGGGCACACCGTCAACGGCATCGCGTACCTGGCCCAGTACGCGCACAGCAAGGGCATGAAGTTCGGTCTGTACGCCACCGACACCTACCTCACCTGCCAGATGCACCCCGGCAGCCTCGGCCACGAGTCCACCGACGCGGCCGACTTCGTCTCCTGGGGCGTCGACTTCGTCAAGTACGACGACTGCCCGTACGGCCCGGCGATCACCGGCCCGGACGGGCACGACTACGGGACGCAGGGCGAGGGCAAGGAGCTGACCCGCTCCGTCTACGCCCGGGTGCAGACCTTCCAGCACGCCCTGGACGCCGCCTCCGCCGCCCAGGGCCGGCCGAAGGTCACCCTCAGCGTCTCGGCCCAGCCCGTCCACACCGGTCTGCCGTACCTGCTCGCCGCCGACGACCCGGCCCGCACCGACCCGGTGGTCCAGGCCGCCGGGACGCCGCCCTTCCACGCCCCCGGGTACGCGCCCACCGGCGTCTGGTGCGGCCAGGTCGCCAACCTGTGCCGGATCGGCGGGGACCGGGACAGCGAACTCGACGGGGTGCTCTGGAACGGGCAGCTGCAGACCGCGCTGCAGTACCCCGGCAACGTCCGCCCGGGCAGCTGGAACGACCTCGACATGATGTTCACCGGCTGGCAGGACGTCTACGGCCTGTGGGGCACCACCGACACGTGCGTCTGCCACAAGCCGTTCACCGACGACGAGTCGAGGACGGAGGCCTCCGTCCTCGCCATGCTCGCCGCGCCGCTGATCTCCGGGGCCGACCTGCGCACCGCGGCGCAGTCCCAGCACAGCGACCGCGGCTACACCTGGTCCACCGGGATCAGCGACACCAGCCTGGCGATCCTCAAGAACAAGGACGTCATCGCCGTCGACCAGGACGGCCTGGCGAAGCCCGCCACCCTGGTCGGCGCCAAGCCGGCCGACGGGCACGCCCCGGTGGTCCTCAAGCGGCAGCTCGCCAACGGCGACACCGCCGTGCTGCTGGTCAACCAGGACCCGTCGGCCGGCCGCACCGTCGCCACCAGCCTCGCCGAACTCGGCCTCGGCGGATCCGGCTACCAGGCCAAGGAGCTGTGGACGGGGGCGGGTTCGACCGTCACCGGCCCGATCAGCGCCTCCCTCCCGCCGCACGGCGCGGCCCTCTACCGGCTCGCCAAGCAGGGCACCGGCGGGCCTTCCGGCGTGGTCGACGACGGCGCGTACCACTCCCTGAGCAGCGGCGGCCTCGCGCTGTCCCTGCTCGGCTCCTGCACCGCGCCGCTCGGCTCGATCACCGACCTGGAGGCCGTGCGCCCGGGTGACCCGGCGCAGCGGTGGACCTTCACCAGCAACCCGGACGGCACCGTCCGGATCAGCGACGGCTGCGACACCGCCACCCACCGCCACACCGTGCTCTCCGCCGGGAACTCGTCCGGCTACAGCGCCTACCTGCTGGACCCGTCGCCCGGCAACCCCTGGCAGGAGTGGAAGCTGACCCAGGACCAGGCCACGGGCTCCGTCACCGTCACCAACGTCGCCACCGGCCTCGCCCTCGACGCGGGCGCCGGCACCGCCGGAACCCCCGTCACCACCCGCCCGGCCACCGGCCAGCGCTGGACCCTCGGATCCTGAGCCTCGCGTTCGACCTCACGGGTCACCCGACCCGCTGATCTGCGGTTCTTCCCGAGACAGCGGAGGCGGCCGTTCTCCACGCTTCGAGGTGTCGAGTCACGAAGCACGAGAGAACGGCCGCCGTCCGTGAGTCTCCCGGTCGATGCGCCCGGCATGTGGGTTTCGCGGACACCTCGGCCGGACCCCGGCGAGGGACGGCGCCGGTCGGCACAGTCGGTCCCGGGGGGCCCGGGGGCCCGGGGGCCCGGGTGCGGGCACCTCCCGGACGTCGCGCCGTGGACACACTGATCACCGTGCGCCCCGGGCGAGTTCGGTTCCGGACCGGCCATGACAGGCCGTTCGCGCCATTCCGGGTCGGGCACCGGCCTCCCCGCCCGGACCCCTGGCCCCGCTCCACCCGCCTGCCTATGCTGCGAGGCGTGAGGTGTGAGGTGTGACACCTCACACTCTCCCTCGGTGATCGCCGAGGGCAGCAGACCCAGGAGGAACCCATGAAACGTGTTGCCACCGTGCTGGCCGGCGCCGCTGCCCTGCTGGCCCTGACCGGCAGCCCGAGTGCTCTCGCCGCCCAGCCCGCGACGGAGCCGACCGGCCCGGTCTGCGGCTCGCCGGGCGCGCCCGGCCACCTGTCACTGCGGGCCTGTGTCAGAGTCTCCGGCAACCAGGTGCACCTGAGCGGGCTCGCCACCCCGACCAGCCCGGCGACCTGGCAGGCCCAGCAGATCGGCTTCACGCTGTCGGGCACCGGGATCGGCGCCCCGAACGTCAGCAACCTCAGCACGACCGTCCTGGTGACAGCGAGCGAGACCAGCGTCGGCACCCTCACCGCCACCGTGCCCTGCGGCACCCACGTGACGGCCGCGTTCAGCGTGAGCCAGCCGGGCTGGGCCCCATCGACCTCGACCGTCTCGACCACCGTGGCCTGCTGACCCGGCCCAGCCCGTCCGTGCCGCACCGTCAAACCGCGCCGCCCCGCTCACCCCGCTCGCTCCGGGCGGAAGCGGGGCGGGCTCCCGCGCCGGCCGTCCGGCGCACGGAGCGGGCGGCCGGCATCCGGACCAGCACCGCCACGCTCAGGCCGAAGATCACCACGCCCAGCGGGACGTGGACCGACGGCACGTGCGCGATGCCGAGGACCACCTGCGCCGAGGCCAGCACCAGGAAGCCGGAGGCGTACAGGACCGGACGGGGCGAACCGCCCCCGGGCCGCCAGGCCAGCACGGCGGCGAGCAGGTAGAGCATCGACGCCCCGTACATCACCCGCGCGCCGACGCCGTGCAGCGTCTCGCCGTAGGAGGTGGAGAGCAGCAGGCCGGCCGTGGCCGCCTGGAAGAGGACCGCGACGGTCTGGAGCACCACGGAGACCCGGAG
Source organism: Kitasatospora sp. NPDC036755 (assembly GCF_040636595.1). Classification (NCBI taxonomy): domain Bacteria; kingdom Bacillati; phylum Actinomycetota; class Actinomycetes; order Kitasatosporales; family Streptomycetaceae; genus Kitasatospora; species Kitasatospora sp. NPDC036755. The sequence continues at coordinate 768 of NZ_JBEZUT010000223.1, read as the reverse complement.
GAAGGCGCGGGTGCGCGCTCCGGTCTCCGCCGTCCCGGTCGTCCCCGCGGTCGTTCCGATCGCCATGGGTGGTCTCCTCTTCTGCCTCGCGGCGGTTGATCGGTAGTGTCCGGTGATCCGACGACACAGCGCGGCGAAGTGTGAGGCGAGGGTCCATGACGGACGAGCAGACGCGGGTGGCGGCCCCGGTTGCGGGCGGCGCGGCCGCGCCGGACCCGGGCGTGGTCCTCGGCGAGCGGCGGCAGCTGGTCAACCTCGCGTACCGGCTGCTCGGTTCGCTGGCCGAGGCCGAGGACGCGGTGCAGGAGGCGTACGCCCGCTGGTACGCGCTGTCCGGGCCGCGGCGGGCGGCCGTCGCCTCCCCGGGCGCCTGGCTGTCCACGGTGACCGGCCGGATCTGCCTCGACCTGCTCGGTTCGGCGCGGGTGCGGCGGGAGCGCTACGTGGGTGAGTGGCTGCCAGAGCCGCTGCCCGACCGTACGCAGTGGGCCGGCCGCGGCGGGCCGGCCGACCCGGCGGAGTGGGTCACCCTGGACGAGTCGGTGGACATGGCCCTGCTGGTCGTCCTGGAGACGATGACCCCGGCCGAGCGGGTGGCGTTCGTCCTGCACGACGTCTTCCGCTACCCGTTCCCCGAGATCGCCGGGATCGTCGGCCGGACCCCGGCGGCCTGCCGGCAGCTGGCCGCCTCGGCGCGCCGCCGGGTCGGGATTCATGCTGGCCCCGGCCGGACGGTTCGGGTACCTGGCGCTGCCGGCGGTGCTGATG
>NZ_JBEZUT010000222.1:0-14224 GCF_040636595.1 Kitasatospora sp. NPDC036755 | reverse complement strand
AAGGAACGGACGCTTCCTTCGGACCGCCTTCCAGCGGACCCTCCGGGCTTCGTTCTTTCGTGTTTCCAGCTTATCAGATGTTTTCCGCTCCGTTTCCGGGGCTTCGTTCATCCAACTCGCCGGTGTCTTCCGGGGTTTGACGCCCCGTCCGACGTTTCAAACTCTAGCCGATCCCCGCTCCGAAAAGCGAATCCGACCGCAACCCGATAAAACGAGCACACCGAATAAGCACCAGGCCGTCACGCGAAAGCGAGAAAGACCGGCACGAACCGGAAGTGGTGTTTCAGAGGATTGGCCGCCCCGGGACCGTCCGCGCAGATGCGTGTCCGGTGCTCCCTGTCGAGCGACTAGGAAACACTACCCCTGTCCACGGTCGAAGGCAAACCCGCCCCGGAGACGATCCGGGTGCAGAGGGCCCGGCCGGGCTTCACGTACTCGCCGTTGGGGTGGTCGTTGCCGGCGACCCAGTGGCGTGCGGTGTCCTCGTCGCGGCCGCCGTCGAGGTGCCGCCGCAGCAGGCGCTCCTCGCGGACGTCGTCGTCGGTGTGCACGTACCAGAGCTCGTGCAGCAGTCGGCGCGCGTCAGGCCAGGGGGCCTCGACGGAGGCGAGGTAATTGCCCTCGGTGATGACGAGCCGGGTGTGCGGGCGGACCACGTGGCGGGCGGCGACCGGTTCGTCCAGGGTGCGGTCGAAGTCCGGGACGTAGATGTCCTGGAAGCGGTCCCCGGCGATACGGCGCAGCAGGGCGACGTAGCCGTGGGCGTCGAACGTGACCGGGGCGCCCTTGCGGTGGGTCAGGCCGAGGCGGTCGAGCTGGGCGCCGGAGAGGTGGAAGCCGTCGAGCGGGACGTAGGCGGCGGTGCCGGGTCCTTCGGCGCGCTCGACCTCGGCGACCAGGTGACGGGCCAGGGTGGACTTGCCGGCGCCGGGCGGACCGGCAAGTCCGAGGATCGTGCGGGCGTTGCTGCCCGGTCCGCGGAGGAAGCCGCGGGCGAGGGCGGTGAGGCGGTCCTCGTTCATGGCCGCACCTTACTCAGCGCGCGCCTCGCCCATGGCGCCTCACCCATGACACGGGCCGGGCTCGGCACCCCGTGCTCGGCGTCCCGAGCCCGGGGCTGTTCAGCGGTCGGCGAGGGCGGGCCGGTCCAGGGTGAGGGTGCCGGCGTCGGCGTCGAGCAGCGCGGGGACGCCGAGCGGGACGGTGAGGGTGGAGGGGCAGTGGCCGAAGCCCAGCTCCCAGAGCACGGGAACGCCCAGCCCGCCGAGCCGGTCGGTCATCACGTCCCGGACGCGCTCGGGCCGTCCGCACCCCTCCCAGGAGCCGAGGGCCAGACCGGCCACGCCGTCGAGGGCACCGGAGCGCAGGAGCTGGGTGAGCAGCCGGTCGAGCTGGTAGGGGTGCTCGTTCACGTCCTCGAGCAGCAGGACGGCGCCCGCGTACGAGGGCCGGGCGGCGGGTGTGCCGCGTTCGGCGGTGAGGACGTGGAGGCAGCCGCCGGCCGTGACGCCGCGGGCGCGGCCGGGGACGAGCGGGGCGGCGGTGGGTGAGGTGAGGACGGTGACGGCGGCGGGGTCGAAGAGGGTGCGGCGCAGGTGTTCGGCGGTCGGGCCGTCGGAGACGAAGGAGGCCCCGGCGGCCAGCGGTCCGTACAGGGTGGCGAGGCCGAGGCGCCGGGCGAAGGCCTCCTGCAGGGAGCTGACGTCGCTGAAGCCGATGAAGGGCTTGGCCTGGCGGCGCGCATCGCGGTCCAGTCGAGCAGGTCGACCATGCGGTGCACGCCGTATCCGCCGCGGGCGCAGATGACGGCGTCGACGGTGGGGTCGAGCCACGCGGCCTGGAGGTCGGCGGCGCGGTCGGCGTCGGTGCCGGCCAGGTGGCGGAGGGTGGGGTGGGTGTCGAGGACGTGCGGGGCGACGGTGACGCGCAGCCCCCAGGAGCTGAGGATCGCGCAGCCGGCGGTGAGGCGTTCGGCGTCGACGGGACCGCTGGGGGCGACGACGGCGATGTGGTCGCCGGGGCGCAGGTGCGGCGGGCGGGTCAGCCCCTGGCCGGGTGTGGTCGGGTGCTGGTCCATGGTCCTGGCCGCCTTTCGGGCGCGGGATCGGGGTGCGGGCGGTCGGGCCGTGGCCGCGACCGCCCGGTGACGATATGCCCCGTGTCGACCGGCCGATGTCCCGCGCCCGGCCGGCGTTCGGTGGTGGGGGCTCTTCAGATCACCGCCCCCATCACCTCCCGGACCTCGGTGAGGGTGGCGTCGGCGACGGCGTTGGCCCGCTCGGCTCCGTCGCGCAGGACCTGGCGCAGGTGGTCGCGGTCGGCGGCGAGCTCGGCACGGCGGGCGCGCATCGGGCGGAGGAACTCGTTGACGGACTCCGTGACGGTGCGCTTGAGCGCGGCGGCGCCGCCGTCGCCGATCTCCTCGGCGACGGCCTCGGGGGCGCGGTCCTGGCAGAGGGCGGCGAGCAGGACGAGGCTGGAGACCTCGGGCCGGTCGACCGGGTCGTAGCCGATCCGGCGGTCGGCGTCGGTGCGCGCACCGCGGATGATCCGGGCGGTCTCGTCCTCGGTGGCGCCGAGGGCGACGGCGTTGCCCCGGCTCTTGCTCATCTTGCCGCCGTCGGTGCCGAGCAGCATCGGGGCCTCGGAGAGCAGGGCCTGGGGGCGGGGGAAGACGGCGCTGCCGTCGGCGTGCGGGTAGCGCTCGTTGAAGCGGCGGGCGACGGTGCGGGCGACTTCGAGGTGAGGCAGCTGGTCCTGGCCGACCGGGACCAGGTCGGCCTTGCAGAAGAGGATGTCGGCGGCCTGGTGGACGGGGTAGGTGAACATCAGCCCGCTGACGGCGGACTGCCGGGAGTGGGCGATCTCGTCCTTGACGGTGGGGTTGCGGCCCAGTTCGGCCACGCTGACCAGGCTGAGGAAGGGGAGCAGCAGCTGGTTGAGGGCGGGGACGGCGCTGTGCGGGAAGATCGTCGCCCGCTCGGGGTCGAGGCCGGCGGCGAGGTAGTCGAGGACGAGGTTCTCGGTGTGCTCGGCGAGCCGGTCGGCGAGGTCGCGGTCCGTGATGACCTGGTAGTCGGCCACCACGACGAACATCTCGACGCCCTGGTCCTGGAGCCGGACCCGGTTGCGCAGGGTGCCGAAGTAGTGGCCGAGGTGGAGCGGTCCGGTGGGGCGGTCCCCGGTGAGGACGCGGTGGGCGGTCGGGTCGTCGCCCGGAACCCCGGCGGCGGCAGCGGCGGCAGCGGCAGTGGTGGTGGTGGTTTCGATGGCGGTGCTCAAGGTCTCTCTCCTCGGTGCGGCGGTGGTGGCGGCCGTCCGGGGCGAGGGGCCCGTCCTGCGGTGTGCGCGAGGGGCGCGGAGAACGCAGCAGGGCCGTCCGATCCCGGACGGCCCTGGTCAGGCGAGTGAGGTGGCCGTCCTAGGACGGCCACCAGCACAGGCCCTTGAAGCGCTTCATGTGCCCCACCGTAACGGTGTCAGTCCTCCACGACCAGTGCCGGGGTGTCCTTGTGCAGCGTCTCGCCGCGGAAGAACTCCGGCCGGATGAAGCCGTACCAGGTCATCAGCCCGGCGCCGAGCAGCAGGATGCCGACGCCGATCACGAAGACCGAGCCGATGCCGAAGACCGAACCGCTGCCGTAGTCCGGGTCCCAGGCGTCGGTGAGGGTCTGCAGGAAGACCGCGGTCAGCAGAACGCCGCCGAGGAGCGGGGCGGCGCCCTTGAGCAGCAGGTCGCGGACGCCGGTGCGCAGCGAGCGGCGGAAGTACCAGACGCAGGCGAAGGCGGTCAGCGCGTAGTAGAAGCAGATCATCAGGCCGAGCGCCAGGATGGTGTCCTGGACGACGTTCTCGCTGATCAGGCTCATGCCGACGTAGAAGATCGCGGTGGCGATGCCCGCCGCGACGGTCGCGTAGCCGGGGGTGCGGAAGCGCGGGTGGACGGTGCCGAAGCGCGGCGGCACGGCGCGGTAGGCGCTCATCGCGAGCAGGGTGCGGGCCACCGGGATGAAGGTGGTCTGCAGGCTGGCGGCGGCGCTGGCGACGACGGCCAGGAAGAGCAGGATGCTCCACGGCGAGCCGAGCACCGGCCGCGCCAGCGCGGCGAAGACGTTGTCCGCGGTCGCCGGGTTGCCCAGGCCGTTGCCGGTGCTGCCGACGCCCGCGAACATCTGGGAGGCGATCGCGACCAGCAGGTACGAGCCGACCAGGGTGACCATGGAGATCATCGCCGCGCGGCCGGGGGTCTTGGCGCTGCCCTGGGTCTCCTCGTTCATGGTCAGACAGGTGTCCCAGCCCCAGTACATGAAGATCGACAGAGACAGTCCCGCGGTGAACGCGCTGAACGAGCTGACCTGGAGCGGGTTGAGCCAGGAGAAGGAGAAGCCGATCGAGTCGGGCAGGTCGCCGGCGACGGCCTTGCCGATGGCGATGGCGGAGAACAGCAGCAGCACGGCCAGCTGGAGGCCGACCAGGCTGTACTGGAACCACTTGGTGGCGGTCATCCCCCGGTAGCTCATCGCGGTCGCGCCGGCGATCAGCAGGACCACCGTGAGCAGGTGGACGGCCTTGTTCTGGTCGAGTTCGGTGACCCAGCCGCTGCCGGTCATCTCCCCGAGCATCAGGTACAGGAAGTCGGTCGCGACCCCGGCCAGGTTGGAGAGCACGATGATGGTCGCCACCGTCAGGCCCCAGCCGGCCATCCAGCCGACCCGGGGGCCGAAGGCCCGGACGCCCCAGGTGAACGACGTGCCGCAGTCCGGGAAGTCCTTGTTCAGCTCCTTGTACGCGAACGCGACGAGCAGCATCGGCAGGAAGCCCGCGAGGAACACCGCGGGCATCTGGACGCCGACCGCGGTGACGGTCGGTCCGAGTGTGGCGGTCAGGCAGTAGACCGGGGCGACCGTCGAGACGCCCAGCACCACACTGCTCAGCAGGCCGACGGAACCGCCCCGTAGACCCTTGTCCCCCGCTCCCCCAGCGGTCCCCTGATCTGCGGGGACTCCACCACTGATGCCACTGACCGGGGCACCCTGCGGAGCGCCGGGCGCCATTGCCCGGCCGCTGCTCGTGTGCTCTGAGAGCTGCTGATCAAACACCAGCGCACCCTAGATGCGGGCATGGAAGGTTGAGTAGACCAACCCTTGGTGATCTAAACCACTTGCTTCGATTCGTTTCCGCGACGGCCGTTCGGGTTGATGGATTTACGGCCCGTTAACCCATGTACCTTGGTTTCAAAGGAGTTGAGGCAAGGAAATTTCTCCTTTTTGCCAAGGTTCGACATGTTTTGCCCCCCTGTCGCGGACCTGCCGCTCCCCCATCGCTCCCGCGTCGGATAGGTTTGCCTAACCTAAATTCGATCGCCTCAGGAGTGCCGCATGCCCCCCACCTCCGACGCCCCGGCCCTCTCCCCCCGCACCACCGGTCGCCGCAGGTTCCTCACCGCGGGGATCACCGGCGCGGCCGTGCTCGGCCTCGGCGGACTGCTCACCGCCTGCGGCAGCTCGGACGGATCGGGCGGCGGCAGCGGCTCGGCCCCGGTCGGCGGCGGCTCCTCCCCGAACCAGAAGTCGGTCAAGCAGGGCGGCGACGACTACGCCGCCGTGGTCGAGAAGATGAAGGGCTTCGGCACCGACGCCGCCCCCGGCGTCTACCCGCGCACCCTCAAGCACGCGATGGGCGAGACCGTCATCCCGGCCAGGCCCACCCGGGTCGTGGTGCTGGACACCGGAGAGCTCGACAACGTCGTCGCCCTCGGCATCCAGCCGGTCGGCGTCGTGTACACGGACGGCTCCAAGTCACTGCCCTCCTACCTCAAGGACAAGGCCGGCAGCCCCGCCGCCGTCGGCACCATCAACAGCCTCAACCTGGAGGCCATCGCCGCGCTCAAGCCCGACCTGATCCTCGGCAGCCAACTGCGCGCCCAGGACCAGTACGCGCAGCTGTCCAAGATCGCCCCGACCGTCTTCTCGCTGCGCCCCGGCTACCCCTGGAAGCAGAACTTCCTGCTCAACGCGAGCGCGTTCGGCCTGGAGGCCGAGGCCAAGGCGCAGCTCGACGCCTACCAGGCGGCCGCCACGGCGATCGGTGCGAAGCTCGGCGACAAGCGGCCCACCATCACGCCGCTGCGCTTCATGCCGGGCCGGACCCGGCTCTACGCCGAGCTCTCCTTCATCGGCACGATCCTCACCGACATCCCGCTGCCGCAGCCCGCGATCGAGCAGGTCCAGGAGCTCGCGGTGGAGGTCAGCCCGGAGCAGATCGACAAGGCCGACGCCGACTGGATCTTCTACGGCGTGTACGGCACCCCCAGCTCGACCAACCAGGACGCGGTGCTGGGCGGCGCGCTCTGGAAGACGCTCGGTGCGGTCAAGTCCGGCCAGGCCCGGCCGGTTTCGGACGAGACCTGGTTCCTCGGGCTCGGCGTCATGGCGGCGAACGCCGTGCTCGCCGACCTCAAGGGCTTTGTCGCGCCCGCTGGTTGAGACCGGCCCGCGGGGACGCGGGCGGGGCGGGGCCGGGGCCAGCGGGGCCGGGGGCGGCGGGGCCGGGGCCGGCGGGGGCCGGATTCGGGTCCGCGATCGGGGCCGGAGTGGAGGGCCGAACGGGTCGGCGCCCTTCCGGTCGCATGGCAACGGTGTTCGCCGGGCGCTGTCTTGGGCGATCCCGCGACGATCCCCCGGTGGTGTCGCGCACACCATCGGGTTCGACGCTTGGAGCTGATCGCGCGGTGCGGGAGGATCGTCTGAACCGTTCCCCGAAGGGCCCGAAGATGACCTCGCTCCACCCCGCAGCAACCGACCCCTTCCTGCCCGGACCGCCCCGGGGCGGCGCCGGGTCCTCACCCCCGTCCGCCGCGCCCGGCACGGCCGCCGCGGCGGCGCCGATGTGCTCGATCGCGACCGCCACCGAGCCCGGTTCCGCCCCGTCCGGAGCCACGGAGGGGGCGGCGCGTCTCTACTCGGTGCCGCAGCCGCGCAGCCGGCACGACGCGGAGGCGCCGACCGCCCCTGCCGCGGTCGGCGTGGTACCCGAGGTCTCCGCGGCACCCGCGATCTCCGCGGTCGAAGCGCCCCGCGCCCTCGCCGGGGCGGACGGGGACGGGGACGGGGCCGGGTTCGTCCGGTTCGGGCCCACCACGGTGCCGCCGGAGGGCGGTACGGCCGGGACCGAACCGCGTCCGACGCGTGAGGAACCGCGGATCCTCGGGTCCCGGCGGCCGTCGCCCTCCCGGCGACTGCGCCGGATGCACCCGCAGGCCGCCCGGACCGGGCAGGGGGCGACCGCACGGGAGACGGCCGCGCCCGGCCCGACCGGGACGGGACTGCCGGGGGCCACTGGCCGGACGGACGACCGTGCCGGTGCGGCCTGGCCGGCCGGAGCGACGGCGCAGCTGCCGTCGTTCGGCACCGGAGCCGGAGTCGCGGGCCACGGCGGGGCCGTCGGGCCGGCCGGCGGCGACGACGCCACCGCCACCGCCACCGGCGACAACGGCGGGGCTTCGCGGGCCGAGCCGCCGCTCGGCATCCTGATCGGCGGTACCCCGGGGCCGGCCGAGGCCCTCGGCCGGCCGGAGGAGCGCGCACCGGTCCGGGTGGCGGCCCGGCCGATCAAGGTCGGCCGCGGCACCTGTCTGGTGGTGCTGCCCTCATGGCGGCCCGCCATCGCCGTCTCGGTTCCGACCGAGCTGCTGCTGTCCGCGACCGGGCTCGGCATCGAGCAGCTGGCCGGTGCCCGGCTGACGGTGCTGATGAATCCCGCCGCGCTGCACGACCGGGAGCTGGAACTGCACGGCTGGGAGCCCGGTCCGGCCGGACGGACCCGGCGCGGCGGGCGCGGGTAACCGCTCCGCCGGACGACGCGCGGCACCGCGCGGCACCGTACGACGCCGTACGACGCCCGTTCGGCGGTGTTCTGCGACGGGCCGCGCGGGACCGCTGTCCGCGCGGACCCACGCTTCAGCGGGCCCGCGGTTCAGCGGGTCCGACGGGTGGCCGGGGCGTTCGGGACGTACCCCAGGTCGACGGGCACCGGCGGCCGCCCGTCGACGGCCCAGCCCGTGCGGACGGCGTCCAGCAGTTCCGGCAGCGCGGGCGGCCAGAGCGCGTCGGCGTTCTGGTCGGCGAGGTCCGCCGGGGTCCACCAGCGCCAGTCCAGGATCCGGTCGACGGCGTGCACCGCGCTGACGTCGCCGACCGGGCCGCGGTGCGGTCCGCCGGTGAGGTAGATGTGCTCGTGCTGGCGGACCGGGGTGCCGTGCCAGGTGAAGTCGTGCTCCCAGGTGCAGAGCAGCGGGCCGGGTTCGAGGTCGCTCCAGCCCGTCTCCTCCCACAGCTCGCGCCGGGCGCCGTCCCACGGGGTCTCGCCCGCCTCCAGCCCGCCGCCGGGCATGGTCCAGTGCACACCGACCTCGTCGTTGTCCGAACGGAGCAGGAAGACCGAGCCGTTCGCGTCCAGGACCACCGTGCGGGCGGCCTGCCGGGGCCGGCGTACGCGGGAACGCAGCGGATTTCTCATCGGGTCACTCTCGCAGCGGTCGCCCGGGGCGTCGAGCGGATTCGGCACTCCGGTCGGGTGCTCGGGCCGTCCGGCCCGTCGTGGCGGGCTCGGGTCCTGCCGCCCGGCCGTACCCTTTCGGCCATGCCCGCACCCGCGATCGTCTTCCCCGCCGATCCGCTCAACCCGCATCGGCCCGACCCGCACTTCGCCTGGGAGGCCAGGATGCTGCGGGAGTTGGGCGGCGAGCACCACCTGGTCGACCACGACGGGCTGCTCGCCGGGCGGGCCGAGGAGGCCGTCCGGCGGGTGCCCCGGGACAGCGGCCCGCTCTGGTACCGGGGCTGGATGCTGTCCTCCGCCCGGTACGCCGACTTCTCCGCCGCGCTCGCCGCCCGTGGCGGAAACCTGCTGACCAGCCCGCCCGGGTACGCGGCCGCCCATGAACTGCCCGGCTGGTACGGCGTGTTCGAGGGTGCGACCCCGGCCAGCGCGTGGATCCCGTCCGACGGCCCGGCGGTGCCCGGGCCGGAGGAGCTGGCGGAGGCCGCGGCCCGGATCGGCGGACGCGGGCCGGCGATCGTCAAGGACTACGTGAAGTCACGCAAGCACGAGTGGCACGAAGCTTGCTACGTACCCGAGTTGGCCGATCTGGCGGCCGTCGGCCGGGTGGTGGAGCGGTTCGTCGAGCTGCAGGGCGAGTTCCTGGCTGGCGGTGTGGTGCTGCGGCGCTACGAGGAGTTCGAGGGCGCGGGCGTCCCGGCGGAAGGCCCGGCCGGCGCGGACGGTACGGGCGGTACGGGTGGTGCGGGCGGCTCCGGCGGTGCGGGTGGTGCGGGTGGCGTCGCCGCTCCGGGCGTGGCGTCGGCGGGGCCCGCCGAGGACGGTGCGCCGGGGAGCGGCGGCCGGGCCGTGGAGGCCCGGGTGTGGTGGCTGGACGGCCGGCCCGTCCTGGTCGGACCGCACCCGGACGCCCCGCGCCGGGCCGTCGAGCCCGATCTCACCGACGTCCCGGCGCTGGTCCGCAGGCTCGGCTGCCGCTTCGTCACCACCGATCTCGCCCGCCGGGCGGACGGCTCCGGCTGGCGGGTGGTCGAGGTCGGGGACGGGCAGGTGAGCGACCTGCCGCGCGGGATCGACGCCGCGGGACTGCTGGCCGCGCTGATCGCCGCCTGACGGCCCGTGCGTGACGGTCCGTCAGGCGGTTCGCGGGTGTTCGCGACCCCGGCCGTGGGGCGGTGCTACCCGGTCGAGGGGCGGCGGCCCTACCCGGCGGCGACGGCCTCGGCGGCCGGGTGGCCGTCGGCGGTGAACGCCTGCCAGAGCCGGGTGTAGGTACCGCCCCGGGCGAGCAGTTCGGCGTGCGTGCCGTCCTCGACCACCCGGCCGTGGTCCAGCACGATCACCCGGTCGGCGCGCTCGGCGGTGGTCAGGCGGTGGGCGATGACCAGGGTCGTCCGGCCGCCGCTGAGCCGGTCCGCGGCCTGGTTGACCGCCGCCTCGGTGGCGAGGTCGAGGGCCGCGGTCGCCTCGTCGAGCAGCAGGATGTCCGGATCGACCAGCTCGGCCCGGGCCAGTGCGATCAGCTGCCGCTGGCCCGCCGAGAGGTTGCGCCCCCGCCCTGCCACCTCGTGGTCGTACCCGCCCGAGAGCCGGACGATCATGTCGTGCGCGCCCACCGCCCGGGCCGCCGCCTCCACCTCGGCCGCCGAGGCGTCCGGCCGGCCGTAGGCGATCGCCTCGCGGACCGTGCCCGCGAACAGGTACGCCTCCTGCGGCACCACGCCCAGGCGGTGGCGGTACTGCGCCAGGTCGTAGCGGGTGAGGTCGACCCCGTCCACCCGGACGGTGCCCTCCGTCGCGTCGTAGAACCGGGCGACCAGCTTCACCAGCGTCGACTTGCCGGCGCCGGTCTCGCCGACCAGCGCCACGGTCTGCCCGGCCGGAACGCGCAGGTCCACGCCGCTCAGCACGGTCGGGGCGCCGTCCGCGCCGCCGTTGTAGGCGAAGCCGACCCCCTCGAAGGAGATCTCGCCGCGCAGGGCCTTCGCCACCGGGACCGGGTCGGCCGCCTCGGCGGTGCTGGTCGGGGTGCGCAGCAGCTCGCGGATGCGGCCGAGGCCCACCGAGGCCTGCTGGTACCCGTCGAACACCTGGGACAGCTGGTTGACCGGTGCGAAGAACAGGTCAATGTAGAGCAGGTACGCGACCAGCGCGCCGACCGTCAGCGTCCCGGCGTCGACCCGGGCCGCGCCGACGATCAGCACCAGCGCGGCGGCCACGCTGGAGAGGAACTGCACGAACGGGAAGTACAGCGAGATGTAGAGCTGGGCCCTGACCCTGGCCTCGCGGTAGGCGGCACCGCGGGCCACGAAGCGGTCGGTGTTGGTGTCCAGGCGGCGGAACGCCTGGACGATCCGCATGCCGGCCACGTTCTCCTGGAGGTCGGCGTTGACGGTGCTGATCAGGTCGCGGGAGAGCTCGTACTGGTCCTTGGACTTCTTGCGGAACACCAGGGTCGCGACCACCAGCAGCGGCAGGACGGCGAAGACCACCAGGGCCAGGCCCGCGTCGATGATCAGCAGGGCGGCGAAGATCCCGGCGAAGGTCAGCAGGCTGACGACGGCGGTGACCATGCCGGTCTGGAGGAAGGAGGTCAGCGAGTCCAGGTCGGTGGTCATCCTGGTCATGATCCGGCCGGTCAGCTCGCGCTCGTAGTAGTCCAGGCCGAGCCGGTTGAGGTGGGCGAAGATCTTGAGCCGCAGCGTGTAGAGGACGCGCTCGCCGGTACGGCCGCTGACCCGGTTCTCGGCGCCCTGCACCACCCAGTCCAGCAGGACCACGACCAGGGCGGTGAGCGAGGCCACCGCGACACCGGACATCAGGCCCTTGCGGACGCCCTCGTCGATGCCGTGCCGGATCAGCACCGGCAACACCAGTCCGGCCGCCGCGTCCAGGGCGACCAGCAGGAGGGCGATGAGCAGCGGGGTGCGGAAGGGGCGCAGCAGGCGGCGCAGGGTGAAGTCGGGGTCGCCGGCCTCGGCCTCGGCGCGGGGAACGTCGGGGGTGTCGGAGGCGGGCGGGAGCGCCGCGACCTTGTCCAGCAGCTCGGGGTCGGCGGTGCGGGCGGCCTTGGCCAGGGCGGGGGTGGGGAGGGCGGGGGTGGCCCGCTGCCCGGATTCCCCGGGTGTCGGCTGCTCGGCTGCCGCTTCCCCGGATGCCGATTGCCCGGACGTGGGCTTCGTGGGGGCGGGCTTCGCGGGGGCCGGTTCAGCGGTGGACCGCCGGTCGGCGTGACCGGCCTCGGGGTCGGTGATCAGGGCCCGGTACTGGGGACATCGGGCTTCGAGTTCCTCGTGCGTTCCGAGGTCCAGCAGCCGGCCGCGTTCCAGGACGGCGATCCGGTCGGCGAGCTGGAGGGTCGAACGGCGGTGGGCGATCAGCAGTGTGGTGCGGCCGGCCATCACCGAGCGCAGCGCTTCGTGGATCTCCGCCTCGATCTGCGGGTCCACCGCCGAGGTGGCGTCGTCCAGCAGCAGGATCCGGGGGTCGGTGAGGATCGCCCGGGCCAGTGCGATGCGCTGGCGCTGGCCGCCGGAGAGGGTCAGTCCCTGCTCGCCGACCTTGGTGTCGTAGCCGTCCGGCAGCGCGCGGACGAACTCGTCGGCCTGGGCGGCGCGGGCGGCGGCGAACACCTGCTCGTCGGTGGCGTCCGGGCGGCCGTAGGCGATGTTGGTGCGGACCGACTCGGAGAAGAGGAAGCTCTCCTCGGGGACGATGCCGACGGTCGCGCGGACCGAGTCCAGGGTGAGGTCGCGCAGGTCGTGGCCGTAGAGGCGGACGGTGCCGGCGGACGGGTCGTAGAAGCGGGGCACCAGCTGGGCCACCGTCGACTTGCCGGAGCCGGAGGCGCCGACCAGTGCGAGGGTCTCGCCGGGCGCCAGCTTCAGGCTGAGGCCGTGCAGGACGGGGGCGGGGTGGTCGGGGTCGTAGCGGAACCCGACCTGGTCGAACTCCAGGGCGACGCCGGGGGTCCGCGGGCCGACGGTGCCGGCGCTCCGCGGGGCGTCGTCCGAGGCGCGCTCCGGAGTGTCGTCCGAGCTGCCCTCCGAAGCGCCTTCCGGGGTGTCACCGTGCGCGAGGTCCAGGGTCCGGGCGTCCGGGCGCTCCTGGACCAGCGGGCGCTCGTCGATCAGCTGCAGGACGCGCTCGACCCCGGCCCGGGCCTGCTGGCCGACGGTGATGACCATGGTCAGCATCCGCACCGGGCCGGTCATCTGGGCGACGTAGGTGGAGAAGGCGACGAAGGTCCCGAGCGTGACGCTGCCGTCGACGGCCAGCCAGCCGCCGAAGGCCAGGACTCCGACCTGGGCGAGCGCCGGGATCGCCTGCATCGCCGGGTTGTAGCGGGCGTTGAGCCGGATCGACCGCAGCCGGGCCGCGAAGAGGTTGCGGGAGGCCACCTCCAGCTTGTCGAGCTCCTGCGACTCCTGGCCGAAGCCCTTGACCACGCGGACCCCGCCGATCGCGCCGTCCACCACGCCCGCGACGGCGGCCGCCTCCTGCTGGGCCGCCCAGGTGGCGGGGAAGAGGCGCTTGCGGCTGAGCACCGAGACCCACCACAGCGCGGGCGCCATGACCAGGGCGATCAGGGTGAGCGGCGGGGACAGCCAGACCATCACGCCCAGCGACATGACGAACATCAGCAGGTAGCCGGTCATCATCGGCAGCATCGAGAGCAGGCCGTTGACCAGCTGGAGGTCGGAGGTCGCACGACCGACCACCTGACCGGTGTCCAGCCGGTCCTGGCGGTGGCCGTCGAGCCGCCCGAGCGAGCGGAACAGGTCGCTGCGCATGTCGTGCTGGACGTCCACGGCGAGCTGGCCGCCGTAGTAGCGGCGGACCTGGGTGCAGCCGAAGACCACGAGGGCCGCGAGCAGCAGCACCACCGCCCAGGGGGTCAGTGAACGGGTGTGGGCGACGATGACGTCGTCGATGATCAGCTTGGTGACCAGCGGTACCAGCGCGGTGACGGCCATGCCGAGCAGCGAGGCGCCGAAGGCGAGCAGCAGGCTGCGGCGGGACCGCCAGCTGTAGCCGATCAGTCGGCGCAGCCACCCGGCCGACTCGGCACCCTCACCGTTCCCGTCGGCCTCGGTGGCCGCAGTGGCCTCGGTGGCCTCGCCGGCCTCGGTGACGGACTGAGTGCCCGCAGCGGCGGACCGGGCGCCCTCGGCGGCCGGCCCGGTGGTCTCGGCGGGGGTCTGCGGGCTGGCGACGGGGACCTCCGGGGTCGGGCCGGAAGCCGGGGGGCCGCTCGGGGATTGCTCCACCGTGGATCCGTGAGTCTCAGGCATATTTAGGGATGCTAACCATTCCGTGCGGTGGCCGCCACGATGTTTCCGGCCCGGGCGGGTTCGGGGCGGGCCGGGGCAGGCCGGATCGTCCGGTCCGGCGGACTGGCCAACAGCCGGCGGCCTGCGACGATTCCCGATCGGGCACTCGCACGGCCCAATCACCCCGGTCGGTTCCAGGGTCGCCGACGACCCGCGTGGCGCCCAGCGGCCAGGGGTGAGCGGGCGCCGTCCTTTGGGCCTAGGACTCGGGACGGGCCGCCACCGGGCTCGGCGGGGCCCGCCGGGCCGCCACCGGGCCCCGCGAGCCCCGCCGATCCCCGTCGAGCCGACCGGCCCGTCCGAGTCGCCCGGGCCGCCCTCCGAGCCGCCCA
>NZ_JBEZUT010000221.1:0-14235 GCF_040636595.1 Kitasatospora sp. NPDC036755 | reverse complement strand
TTAGCGTCAGAGTGACGATGGCCATCCTGTCGATGTGACGAGAACCGCTCGTCGAATCGGATGCTTCCGGGCGTGGCCGAATCGATACTTCGAAGATGCTGACCGCCGTCCTCCTGCTGGCCGGCCTCGCGGGACTGGTCGCGGTGGCCCGCAACGACGCCTGGAGCCTGGTGACCAGGATGGCGGACGGCCGGTTCCTGGCCCTGCTGGTGGTGTCCGTGCTGACGAACATCGGCGGGCTGCTGCTCGGGCTGCTGTCCTGGCGAGCCGTCCTGGACGACCTCGGGCCGCCCGTCGGGCTGTTCGGCAGCGCCCGGATCTTCTTCTGCGGGCTGCTCGGCAAGTTCCTTCCGACCCCGGTGTTCGGGCTGCTCGCGCACATCCAGCTCGGCGCCGAGTACGGGGCCACGGCCGGGCGGATGGTCACCACGTACGTGGTCAGCCTGGGTATCACCATGCTGACCGCCTGCCTCGCCGCGCTCGGCATCGCGCCCGCCGTGCTCGGCGGGAACACCTGGTGGCTGGCCCTGCCGGTGCTGGTCCTGCTCTGCTTCGTGGTCCGCCCCGGCCTGATCGGCGCGTCGGTGGAGCGCGGCGCCCGGCTGTTCCGCCGGCCGCCGCCGACCGGGCGCAACTCGCCCCGCGCGGTGCGGGTCTCGCTCGCCCTGGCGCTGCTGTCCTGGTTCTCCGCCGGGCTGCACCTGTGGCTGGTCGTGGTCGCCCTGGACGGGCCGCCCGCCCGCTCGCTGTCCGCCTGCGTCGGGGGCTTCGCGCTGGCCACCGTCGCCGGGACGCTGACCATCGTCCTCCCGGACGGCCTGGGCGCCCGGGAGATGGTCCTGGTGCTGTCGCTCTCGACGGTCGTGCCGGTCTCCACGGCCGGCGCCGCCGCGATCGTCTCCCGGCTGGTCTGCACGGTGGCCGAACTGGGCACCGCCGGGGTAATGATTCTGGTGACCAGGTCACGACGGGGCACGCCCCCGGCCGCGGCCGGCGACACCACCGACAACCCCCCTGGAGGGAAGACTGATGCGGTACCGCAGCCTCGGAGTTGACGGTCAGTCCGTCAGCGCGCTCTGCCTCGGCGCGATGACCTTCGGCACCACCGTCGACGAGGAGACCGCGACGGCGATCCTCGACCGCTTCACCGAAGCCGGCGGGACGTTCATCGACACCTCGAACAACTACGCATTCTGGGCGGACGGCGCGAACGGCCACGAGAGCGAGGAACTGCTCGGCCGCTGGACGGCCCGCCGCGGCAACCGCGACGGCCTGGTGCTCGCCACCAAGCTCGGCGCCCGCCCGGTGCCCGGACTGCCCTTCCCCGAGCACATCGAGGGCCTGTCCGCCCCCGCGGTGCGCGCCGCGGCCGAGGGCAGCCTGCGCCGGCTCGGCACCGACCGGCTGGACCTGTACTACGCGCACGTGGCCGATCCGGCCACGCCGGTCGAGGAGACCATGGGCGCCTTCGCCGGGCTGGTCGCCGAGGGCAAGGTCACCGCCCTCGGGTGCAGCAACCACGACGCCGGCCAGCTGGCCGCCGCCAACGACCTGGCGGCCGAGCGGAGTTGGCCCGGCTACCGGTGCGTCCAGCAGCGCCACAGCTACCTGCGGCCGCGTCCCGACGCGGACTTCGGCATCCAGAAGCACGCCGACGAGGCCCTGCTCTCCTACCTCGCCCCGCGGCCGTCGATGACGCTGGTCGCCTACTCCCCGCTGCTCGGCGGCGCGTACTGCCGCCCCGACCGCCCGCTGCGCGAGCAGTACGAGGGGCCGGAGACGAAGGCCCGGCTGGCCGCGCTGGCGGAGGTGGCCGAGGAGACCGGCGCCACCGTCAACCAGGTCGTCCTGGCCTGGCTGATCGGCCACCCCGTCCCGACCGTCCCGGTCATCGGAGCCAGCTCCGCCGCCCAACTGGAGGAGAGCCTGGGCGCATTGGACCTCGTCCTCGACGAGGAGCAGCGCCGGCGACTGGACACCGCGGCCTGAGCGAGGCCGACCCGCCCTCCGTCCGACCGCCGGGGCCTGTCGTGCGGGACAGGCCCCCGCCCGCCGGATCGGATCAGATCCAGCCCTCCTTCGCCGCGCGCACCCCCGCCTCGAAGCGGCTGCGCGCGCCCAGCCGGCCCATCAGCTGGGAGCTCATCCGGCGCACCGTGCGCAGCGACACCCCGAGCCGCCGGGCGGCCACCTCGTCGGTGCAGCCGATGCCGAGCAGGAGCAGCAACTCCCTTTCCTGGGGCGTCAGATCGTGCTCGTTGCGGCGCGGGTCCTGGCCGAACGGGGTGCCGGCCGCCCAGAACTGCTCGAACAGCAGCACCAGCGCCCTCACCACCCCCGGGGTCCGGACCTCCAGCGCGCCGGTACGGCCGTCCTGCGGGTCGATCGGCACCAGCGCCGTCTCCCGGTCCACCACCACCAGCAGCATCGGGAGGAACGGCACCGTACGGGCCTCGCCGCCGAGCCCGGTGAACCAGCGGACGTACTCCAGGGTCGGCGGGTCGTTGCGGAAGCTCTCCTGGTAGATGCTCCTGATCCGCACCCCGCGCTCCAGCGCCTGCCGGTCCAGCGGTTCGCTGGCGTCCATGGTGTCCGGCAGCTGGGCGCCACCGGGCAGCAGGGAGAGGCACTCGTGCTCGGCGGTGGAGGCCAGGTCCTCCAGCCGCTTGCGGACCGCGTCCAGCCCCTCCAGCCGCTGGATGATCTCGTGCCGCGGGGCCCGGTTGGCGTTGAAGCGGGCGCTCAGCGCCGTCACCGCCTGCCCGGCGGACTCGATCTGCCGCTGACGCCTGCTCAGATCCGCGGTGGCCCGCGAGAGCAGGAACCCGAAGCCGATGTCCGGGTTGAACGGCACCGCGTCCAGGCAGCCGTCCTCCAGGTCCACCAGGTCGAGCTCGGCCAGCCGGTTCAGCGCGGAACGCACCCGCTCCTCGCTCCACCCCAGACGCTCGGCCATGTCGACGACCCGGAACCCCGGCTCCTCGACGAGCAGCCGGTACACGGCCTCGGCCGACGGTTCGATGCCCAGAACTTCCAGCACAGCGCTTCCCCCGCGTGTCCCGCCCGTTTCTCCTCGGAGGCTAAGCCAGCGGGCCGATCAGGTCCAGACCAATTTTTGTAGGATGGCCGCCGTCCCGCCCGCCCCCGGGACCACCCGCCCAGGCCGGCGGCGGCGACCCGGACGGAGCCCCGAAAAACGACCCCTAGGGGGCGTGGACACGTACGACCACGGGAATGGCCAGGTCGTAGAGGCAAGGCCACGAGTCATGAGAAGGTACCGCCCATGAAGGCAATAAAGTTCGTCCTGAATGTCATCTGGTTGATTTTCTGCGGCATTTGGATGGCCTTTGCCTACGTGCTCGCCGGAATCATCTGCTGCGTCCTGATCGTCACGATCCCGTTCGGGATCGCGTCCTTCCGGATCGCCGGGTTCATCCTGTGGCCGTTCGGGCGCACGACGGTGGAACGGCCGGACGCCGGGGCGGCGTCGTGCGTGGGGAACGTCATCTGGCTGGTGTTCGCCGGGTGGTGGCTGGCGCTCGGGCACCTGATCACCAGCATCCCGCTGTTCCTGTCGATCATCGGCATCCCCTTCGGGTGGGCCAACCTGAAGATGATCCCGGTCTCGCTGATGCCGCTCGGCCGGGAGATCGTCCCGACCGACCAGGAGTGGGGCCGGTAACCACCGCGCGGACCCCGACGGCCGGCGAGAGGCAGCAGCCCTCGCCGGCCGTCGGCGTTCCCGGGCTCAGGCCCGGCCGGCGCGGGCCCGGCGCAGGCCGTAGGCGGCGGCGCCGAGGGCGAGGACGGCGGCGCCCCACAGGACGGAGGCCGCGGGCAGGGCGAAGGCGAGGGCGAGGCAGCCGGCCGCGCCGAGCACCGGGACGGCGCGCGGGGGGCGGCCCTCGGCCGGGGTGAGGGTCCAGGCGGAGGCGTTGGCGACGGCGTAGTAGGCGAGGACGCCGAAGGAGGAGAAGCCGATCGCGCCGCGGACGTCGGTGAGGGCCGCGGCGAGGGCGACGACGGCGCCGACGGCCAGTTCGGCGCGGTGCGGGACGCCGAAGCGCGGGTGGACGGCGGCCAGCGGGTGCGGGAGGTGGCGGTCGCGGGCCATCGCCAGGGTGGTGCGGGAGACGCCGAGGATCAGGGCGAGCAGCGAGCCGAGCGCGGCGACCGCCGCACCGATGCGCACCACCGGGGCGAGGGCGGGCACCCCGGCGGCCCGGACGGCGTCGGCCAGCGGCGCGGCGCTGTGGGCGAGGCGGTCGGGGCCGAGGACGGCCAGGACGGCGAGGGCGACGGCGGCGTACACGACGAGGGTGATCCCGAGGGCGATCGGGATCGCCCTCGGGATGGTGCGCCGCGGGTCGCGGACCTCCTCGCCGAGGGTGGCGATCCGGGCGTACCCGGCGAAGGCGAAGAACAGCAGGCCGGCGGCCTGGAGCACACCGTGGAAACCGGCGTCCGCGCCGATCGCCCAGTGCCCGGCGTCGGCCGCGCCGCCGGTCAGGCAGGCGGTGACCACGGCGGCCAGCACCGCCAGGACGACGGCCACGATCGCCCGGGTCAGCCAGGCCGCCTTCTGCACGCCGACGCAGTCGACGGCGGTCAGCGCGACGACGGCGGCGACCGCGACGGCGTGGGCCTGGGCGGGCCAGACGTAGGAGCCGACGGTGAGGGCCATCGCGGCGCAGGAGGCGGTCTTGCCGACGACGAAGCCCCAGCCGGCCAGGTACCCCCAGAAGTCGCCGAGCCGCTCCCGGCCGTAGACGTAGGTGCCGCCGGACCGCGGGTAGCGGGCGGCCAGCCGGGCCGAGGAGGTCGCGTTGCAGTACGCCACCGCGCCGGCCAGGGCCAGTCCGACCAGCAGCCCGGAGCCCGCGGCCGCGGCGGCGGGCGCGAGCGCGGCGAAGACGCCCGCGCCGATCATCGAGCCCAGCCCGATCACCACGGCGTCGAACACTCCGAGCCGGCGCCGCAGCTCCCCCGCCCCGGTCGCCGTCGGCGACGTCCCCATCCGCTGTACCCCTCCCGGTCGGCTGCGGTGTCGGCGCACCCTACCGGAGCCGGGGAAACGGCGGGTGCGGGCCCGGGCGCGCGGGCCGTGGCCGCGGACGGGGACGGGGACGGGGACGGGCCCGGGACGGGGGCGGCAGCCGGGTCAGCGGCCGAGCCGCTCCGCCAGGGCCCGCAGGTCGGCGGTGACCGCGCCGCGCACCGGGCGGGACATCAGCGGGCCGGCCAGGCGGAGGCCGCCGCGGACCCGGATGCGGGCGAAGGTGCCGCTCTGGGTGGGCTCGAAGGTGTAGGTGACGCGCATCGGCATCGGCCCGGCGACGGAGACCATGTCGAGCACCGTCGGCGGGTCGTGGCGCACCACGCGCAGCACGTACGAGAAGGACCTGCCCAGGAAGCGGGCGGTCCGGGTGACCTCGGCGCCCACGCCGAAGCCGCCCGTGTCGGCCTCCCGGGTGAGGGTGGCGGTGCGGATGCCCCGGGCCCACTCGGAGTCGTGGCGCCAGTCCATCGCGTAGGTGGCGACCGCGGCGGGCGGGAGGGGGATCAGGCGTTCCACTGTGACGTCGAGGGGCATGATCACACTCTCCCGCCGGGCGGGCCGCCACGCTCCCCGGACTCGCCCGGGCGGAGGGGCGGGGCGGACGGAGGGGCGGGGGCGGGCGGAGGGGCGGGGGCGGACGGAGGGGCCGGCTACAGCCCGAGGATCCGCTGGGCCCGCTCCCGCATCTCGACCTTGCGGATCTTCCCGGTGACCGTCATCGGGAACTCGTCGACCACGTGCACGTAGCGCGGGATCTTGAAGTGGGCGAGCCGGCCGGCGCAGTACCGGCGGACGGCCTCGGCGGTGAGCGGCTCGGCGCCCTCCCGCATCCGGATCCAGGCCATCAGCTCCTCGCCGTACTTGTCGTCGGGGACGCCGATGACCTGGACGTCGAGGACGTCCGGGTGGGCGTGGAGGAACTCCTCGATCTCGCGCGGGTAGAGGTTCTCGCCGCCGCGGATCACCATGTCCTTGATCCGGCCGGTGATGGCGAGGTAGCCCTCCTCGTCCATCACCGCGAGGTCCCCGGTGTGCATCCAGCGGGCGGCGTCGACGGCCTCGGCGGTGCGCTCCGGCTCGCCCCAGTAGCCGAGCATGACGGAGTAGCCGCGGGTGCACAGCTCGCCGGGCTCGCCGCGCGGGACGGTGCGGCCGGTGGCCGGGTCGACCACCTTGACCTCCAGGTGCGGGCCGACCCTCCCCACCGTGGCGACCCTGCGCTCGACCGGGTCGTCGACCCGGGTCTGGAGGGAGACCGGCGAGGTCTCGGTCATGCCGTAGCAGATGGAGACCTCGGTCATGCCCATCCGCTCGATGACCTCCTTCATCACCTCGCTCGGGCAGGGCGAGCCGGCCATGATGCCGGTGCGCAGGCTGGAGAGGTCGTAGCGGCCGAAGTCCGGGTCGGCCAGTTCGGCGATGAACATGGTCGGCACGCCGTACAGCGAGGTGCAGCGCTCGGCGTCGACGGCGGCCAGGGTGGCGCCGGGTTCGAACGCCGGGGCGGGGATGACCGTGCAGGCGCCGTGCGAGGTGGCGGCCAGGTTGCCCATCACCATCCCGAAGCAGTGGTAGAAGGGCACCGGGACGCAGATCCGGTCCTGCTCGGTGTAGTCGAGCAGCTCGCCGACGAAGTAGCCGTTGTTGAGGATGTTGTGGTGCGAGAGGGTCGCGCCCTTGGGGAAGCCGGTCGTCCCGGAGGTGTACTGGATGTTGATCGGGTCGTCGGGGGCCAACTCGGCCTGGCGCTCGGCGAGTCGGGAGGCGTCGGCCTTCCGCCCGGCAGCGGTGACGGCGTCCCAGGCGGGGCTGCCGATCAGCAGGACGCGCTCCAGCTCCGGGCACCGCGGCCGGACTTCCTCGATCATCCCGGCGTAGTCGGAGGTCTTGAAGCGTTCGGCGGCGACCAGCAGCCGGATCCCGGCCTGGTTCAGCACGAACTCCAACTCGTGGGCGCGGTAGGCCGGGTTGACGGTGACCAGGATCGCGCCGAGCTTGGCGGTGGCGTACTGGGTGAGGGTCCACTCGGCGCAGTTGGGGGCCCAGATGCCCACCCGGTCGCCCTTGGCGATCCCGAGTTCCAGCAGGCCGAGCGCCAGGGCGTCGACGTCGGCGGCGAGTTCGGCGTACGTCCAGCGGCGGGCGGTGGCCCGGTCGACCAGGGCGTCGCGTTCGGGGAAGGCGCGCACCGCGCGGTCGAGGTTCTCCCCGATGGTGTCGCCGAGCAGCGGGACGTCCGAGGTGCCGGAGGCGTAGCTGCGCGGGGTCGGCGTGGTCGGCACGGGCAGGCTCCTGGGGGACGGCGGTGCGGGACAGGCACCATGCTCGCGGCCCCCGACGCGCGCCGCCACCCCCGAACGGGGGTACGGACACGGCGCCGGGGCCGCCCGTCGGGTTCGACGGACGGCCCCGGGCCCGCGGGGGCAGTGCTACTCGTTGATGCAGATGTTGCCGAAGGCCGGGTTGAGGAGCCCGATGATGTCGATCGAGTTGCCGCAGATGTTGGCCTCGAGGTTGACCGGGACCTGGATCAGGTTGCCGGAGAGGACGCCGGGCGAGCCGATGGCGGCACCGTTGGCGGTGGCGTCGCCGGCGGAGGCGGTCCCGGCACCGGCGAGGACCGTCACCGCGGCGAGGGCCGTGGCGGCGAAGGCGGTACGCATGCGCATTGCTTCACTCCTTGTGAGCAGAGCGGGTCAAAGTGTGACGATCACACCTCGCCCACGATCACAAGCGATCCGTCCTCCCGCACGCCGGATTGACCCGTCCTAGGGCGCGTCGGCCTCCCGCCCCTCCCCCGGCCCCGCCGGCGACGCCGGCCCGGGACCGGCGACGCTCAGTGATTCCAGCAGCTCCCGGGCCGGGGACAGCCCCGGCTCGGCCGCCACCGCGCGGTGCAGCAGCCCCAGCGCGAGCGGCCCCCGCCCGGCCGCCAGGGCGTCCAGCGCCCGGTTGTAGTCGATCCGACCGGCGTAACGCAGCCGGAACAGCACGGACAGGTCCTCCCGGCAGGCGGGGCAGCGCAGGGTCTCCCGGTCCGCCGGCACCCGGCACAGCGGGCAGGTCACCTCCGGCGCGCTCGCCGCGCCCACGACGCTCACAGCACTCATCGCGGCCCCGCCTCCTCCGGCCGCACCGGGCCGAGCGACTCCTGGGCCGGCTCGCTGCCCAGCTCCCGCTGCGCCTGCGCGTACAGGGCCAGCAGGTTCGACATGTGGGTGTTGACCTCCGCCATGTTGGGCGCCTCCACCGCCTCGTCCAGCCCGCGCAGCTCGGCCATGATCAACTGGGCGAGGGCGGGCGAGACCATGTTCTGAGTCACGTAGACGTTGCACATCGTCAGCATCCGCATGGTGTGCCCGAGCGCGTCGCACAGCTCGTCCGCCTTCTGGGCCGCGCGCACCGCGCCCTCCCAGTCCGCGGCCTCCCGGCGCAGCCGCAGCTCGGCGGCCACCGACCGCAGTCGGTCCAGGTCGCTCGGGTCGAGGTGCTTCTCGCAGTAGTGGATGAACAGGCTCAGGTACGCCTCGGAGCCGCGCACCCAGCGCTGGGCCTTGAGCTGCTGCTGGGCCCGCTCCAGCGCCGCGTCCACCGACTGGCCGCGGGTCTGCCCGGCCGCCAGGTCGTCCAGGGTGTCCATCAGCCGCTGTGCCTCGCGCCGCTCGGCCTCGGTCAGCTCACCGCCCCAGCGGTCGGTGAAGGACTCGATCTGCCGCTGCTGCTCCTCGACCTGCACCTTCAGCTCGGGATCGAGGGTGACCCGCTCCAGCTTGACGGTCTTCTCGGCGCCGCCCTGGATCCGCACCGACAGGGTGATGGTGCGGTCCCGGTCGAGGCCGAACGAGACCTCCACCGGGGTACGGCCGCCCAGGCCCTCGGGCAGCCGCAGGGTGAGGTGGCCGATCAGCTCGTTCTGCTGGGCGATCTCGTGCTCGCCCTCGTAGACCGCGACCTCCAGCCGCTGCCGGCCGCTGCCGGAGACCACGAACTCCCGGCTGACCGGCGAACCCGTCGGGTAGCTGGTGTTCTTGGGGATGATGACGGCGAGGCGCCCGTCGTTGAGCTCGATGCCGAGGTTCTTCGGGGTGATGTCGAACGGGTTGGTGACCTGCGCCAGTTCACCGCAGCCCGGGCAGACCTCGCAGCCGGGCGGGTTGACCACCCCGCAGGAGGAACAGCGCAGGCCGATGTCCTCGGCGGCGGTGCCGGCCACCCTGGTCCGACCGGGGGCGGCCGAGTCGAGCGGCTCCCCGCACAGCTCGCAGGCGGTGACGCCCGGGGCGGCCGGGGTGCCGCAGCGCGGGCAGTTGCCGCCCTGCACCACGGTGGTGGCCCCGGTCCGCGCCGGGCCCGCCGTGCCTGTCACGGAGGCCCCGGCGGCACCCGAACCGTCCAGCGCCTGCTCGCACTTGGGGCAGGAAGAGGCGTCGGCGTCGACCGGGATGTGGCAGGCCGGGCAGGAGACCCGGTCCCCGCCGAGCAGGGTGGTGGCACAGTTGGCGCAGTTGGAGGCCGACAGGTCGCCGGGGGCCCGGCACTCGGGGCACTCGACCTCACCGACCAGCGCGGACTGCACGGCCGCGCCGAGCGCCACGCACTGCATCGGGTTGACGCCGCGCCGGATCCGGCGCGGGCCGAAGACCTCGCCCAACCGGCGGGCGACCAGCGGGATCGCGGTCGAGCCGCCGACCAGCACCACCTCGTCGATGTCCCCGACGGTCAGGTTGGCCTGCATGATCGCCTTGTGGGTCAGCTCGATGGTGCGCTCGATCCGGGCCTCGATCAGCTCCTCGAAGCGGGAGCGCTCGAACTCCGTCTCCAGCACCAGCTGTCCGGCGCCCAGGCCCGGCAGGATGACCTCGGAGGACTCCTGGTTGGAGAGCTCGATCTTGATGGTCTCGGCGGTGGCGGCGATCTTCGGACGGTCGCGCAGGTCGGGCTGGTACTCCGCGCCGTACTCCTCGCGGATGTCCTCCAGCAGCGCGCTGGTGATCCCGCGGTCGAAGTCGTCACCGCCGAGCAGGTTGTCGCCCTCGATGCCGAGCACCGAGACCGAACCGGGCACCAGCAGCAGGATCGAGATGTCGAAGGTGCCGCCGCCCAGGTCGTAGACCAGGACCGTCCTCCCCTCGTCGCCCGCCTCGGAGGTGATGCCGTAGGCGAGCGCGGCGGCGGTCGGCTCGTTGATGATCCGCAGCACGTGCAGGCCGGCCATCCGGCCCGCCTCCTGGGTCGCGGCGACCTGCCGCTCTCCGAAGTACGCGGGCACGGTGATGACGGCCCGGTGGAAGGGCTCGCCGAGGCGCTGCTCGGCGTCCTCCTTCAGGCGGTGCAGGATGATCGCGGAGACCTCGATCGGGGTGTACGAGCGGCCGTTGAACCAGACGTTGACGTCGCCGTCGGTGCCCGCGGTGACCTTGTAGTCCACCTCCTTCAGGGCCGCCTGGACCTGCGGGTCCTTGAACTTGCGGCCCATGAAGCGCTTGACCGAGCGGATCACGTTGGCGCCGTCGACGGCGATCCGGCTGCGGGCGGTGGACCCCACCAGCAGCTCGCCCTTGCGGCCGCTGCCGACCACGGAGGGCGTGGCCTCCTGGTTCTGCCGGTTGAAGATGATCTCCGGCTCGCCCCGGCGCAGGTGGGCGACCACGGAGTTGGTGGTGCCCAGGTCGATGCCGAGTGTGCGGTACATGTCGTTCCCCTCTTGCCCCTCGTGGTCCTGGCTACTTCTTGCGCTTGGCCTGCTTGGCCTCGCCCGCCTGCTTGGCCTCGCCCGCCTGCTTGGCCACGGCCTTGGCCCGGCGGCGGGCCCGGGGCGGGGCCGCCTTGGGCTGGACGCGGGTGAGCGGCGCGGTGACGGCGGCGGTGACGGCAGCGGTGACGGCGTCGGCGTTCGTGGACAGGGTGGCCTCGGGCGACTCCGGAGTCCCCGGCGACTCCGACGGCTCCGACGACTCCGACGGCCCGGCCTCGGCAGCCTCGGCCTCGGCGGCCTCGGCGGCCTCGGAGGCTCCGGGGGTCCCGGCGGGCGCGGGCGGCTCCGGGAGCGGGACGTCCGGCTCCGCCGGGCCCTCCGCCGACTCCGCCGTCGGCCCGTCCTCGGGGCCCGGTTCCGGCTCCGGGTCCGGCTCCGGCGCGGCAACCACCACCTGGGCCCGGCGCAGCACCTCGTCCCCCCAGAAGAACCCGGTCACCACCGTCCGCACCACGGTCTCCGGCGCCACCCCGGAGCGGGCCTCGGTGCCCACGATCTCGGTCAGGTCCGGGTCGGCGGTCATGCCCTCCAGCCGCATCGGCCGGACCCCGGCCTTGGCGAGCCGCCCGAGCAGCCGTCGCCGGGTGGCTTCCAGGCCGGCGCCGCGTCCCAGTGCCACCAGCTCGCGGTCCAGGCCGAGGGCGGCGAGCGCGTCGTCCACCTCGACCAGGATGCCCAGCAGTTCGCGCTGCTCGGCCCGGGCGGCCTGCTTCTGCTCCGTCAGCTTGCTGCCCAGCAGGGACGCCCGGAACAGCAGCCGGCCGAACGACTGCTCCAGGTCGACGTCCTCGACTCCGGGCGGGATCTCCAGCGGCCGGTGGCCGTCGGGCAGGACCGCGGCGGGCGTGTCCGGCGTTCCGGTGGGCACGTGGGTGGGCGTTCCGGCGGGTGCGTCGGTCATTCGGGTACCTCGATCTGCGGCAGCACGGACAGGTCCGCCGCGTAGCGGGCGGGGACGGGCGGTTCGGGGTCGGCGCCGCCGGGGGGCGGCTCGGCGAAGTCGGCGGCCAGTTCGACCCGGTGGAGGGCGGGCAGGGCGGCGGCGGGCGGCAGCGGCGGGCGCTCGATCACCAGCAGCGGTTCGGCGAGCGCGGCGGCGAGCAGTCCGGCGGCCTGGTCGACCGGCTCCGGCGGGAGGGGCTGCTGGAGGTCCGCCTCCAGGCGCCGGTCCGGGTTGCGCAGCAGCGCGGCGGCCTCCTGGATCTGCTGACGGCTGTACCGGCCGGCCCGCATCGCCGGTCCGACGGCGAGGTTGATCTCGCGCACGCCGGCCGTGAGCGGGATGCCCAGGACCTCGTACGGCGACGGTTCGTGCAGTGGCATGGCGGGCGGTCCCTCTCCTCACGGTGGTGGTCTGCGGCCCGGGCGGCCACACGCGGCGACGGGTGGCGCCCCGGGCGGCGGCGGGGCTCCGGCGTACACTCCAGGACGACGCCAACTGCTGCGCGGTTGCCGTCAGTAGAGCGAGTTGATCCGCAGCTGCATGGCATGCAGCTCGACGTCGTCCGGGCTGTACTCGACGGCCGCGCGGGCGAGGTCCCGGGCCTCCCGGAGCTTGCGGGCGTTGGCCTGCTGGACGGCGAACGAGCCGTAGACGATGCCGAGTTCGCGGCGCAGCTTGTCGGTGTCCTCCGCCGTCCCGGACAGCTCCAGGGCCTCCTCCAGCAGCCGGATCGCCGCGCGGTAGCGGCGGCCCTCGTAGTGGCTGATGGCCTTCCCCCGCCAGACGCTGACCATCAGCCGGCGGATGTCGGTCGAGTCGTCGTAGGACCTGGCCTTCTGGAGCATCGCGGCCTGGTCGGTGAACGGCTGGTCCTGCATGGCGTCCACCACATGGTTGGCGAGCATCACCGAGACCCGGCGCGGGGCCTCCTGCTCGACCGCGCCCTCCCACTCCGGGTCGGCGTGCAGGGCCTCGGCCATCCGCTCGACGGCCCGGCGGCGGTCGTCGGCGAAGGCGGCCGAGCGGGCGAGGTGGCGCAGGACGAAGGCGAGGCCGATCCGGTGGTCCGGGTCGGGGTTGAGCTCGATCAGCGCCCGCCAGGCCTCGGCGGCCTCCTCCAGTTCCGCGTCGGTGGCGTCGGGGCGGCTGAGCTGGCCGGCCCGGTTGCCGAGGGCGGCCTCCAGGAAGTGCCGGGCGGTCGGGTCGCCGGGGGCGAGCTCCAGGCTCTTCTCCAGCAGGGCGAGCGCGCGGGGGTAGTCCTGGTCCTCGTTGTTGATCTTGCGCGCCCACTGGGCGTAGGTGGCGCCGAGGTCGCCCCGCACCTCCGGGTCATCGGGGGCCAACGCCAGGGCCCGCTCCAGGAGTTCGGCAGCCCCTTCCTGGTCGTCCAGGCTGTTCTTGAGCAGTGCGCGGGCGGCCCGGAGGCCGGACTCGGCGGCGATCGCGGCGGCGTCGGCGGGCAGCCTGGCGCCGGGGACGGCCCGGGCGCGGGTGAGGCTGTCCAGCGCCTCCCGCCAGTCCTGGTTGCGGTGGTGCTCGCGGGCCTGGCTGACCAGGGACTCCCCGAGCAGCGCCTGCCAGTCCTCGCCGCGCCGCTGCTCCGGCACCGCGTCCAGGGCGGCGACGGCGGCGGCCTGCCGTCCCTGGAGCTGGAGGTAGCGCTGCGGACCGAAGTCGCCGAACAGGCCGAGGGCCCGGGTCGGCGCGGGCGCGTCGGGGCCCGCGAGCCGCTGCCGCCAGGGCCGGACGGCCTGCTCGAACGCCTCCTCCCAGCCCGCGAGTTCGGGCTCCTCCCGGAGCAGCCGGTCCAGGGCTGGACCGAGCGCGAGACGGCGGGCCGGGCGGCCGGGCAACGTGATCCGGACGTCCTCCTGGGCGAACGCGTCCGCGCAGTGCGCCTCCATGCCGAGGCGCAGCGTCCAGGCGGTGACCTCGTCGCCGCTGCGCCCGGCGGCCCGGTCCAGGGCGCGCAGGTCGTCGCGGAGGCGGTCGAGCAGGGCGGTGCGGGCTGCGGCGGCCCGCTGGGGTTCGGCGGTGCGGCCGGTGGTCCGGGCGGACTCGGCCCACAGCTCGGGTTGGTGCAGGGCCGCGACCAGGCAGCCGAGCGTCCAGGCCCAGACCTCCTCGTCGGCGCCGGGGGCACCGGTCGCGGCGGGGGCACCGGTCGCGGCGGGGGCGTCGGTCGTGCCGTGGCCGGCGGCCAGCCGGTAGCCGGCCAGGCCGAGCGCGTGGAGCAGCCGGGGGTGGGCCGGGTCCCTGCGCAGCACCTCGCGGTAGGCCTCCCAGGCCTCCCGGTGGCGGCCGTCGAGGACGGCCTGGTGCGCCTCGTGCTCGGCGAGCAGGACGAGTGCGTCCGCCGCCCGCTCGTGCTCGGGTGCGAGCCGCAGGGCCTGGCGCAGGTCCACGGCGGCCGGGCCGGGCCGGCCTGCTGGTCACACAAGTGCGTGTCATCACCAGCACGGACCGTAGGAGTTGTGA
>NZ_JBEZUT010000220.1:0-14297 GCF_040636595.1 Kitasatospora sp. NPDC036755 | reverse complement strand
TCCGCGACGCAGTCGTGGCGTGAACCGCGCCCAAGACCTCGCAGGAGCAGCGCGGTTCGCGTCAAGAGGCGAAGCGCGGGTTTGATCCAAGCGTGCGGATAGCCCGCCGCCTGCACAAGCCCCGGTCCTAGCCCGGTGGCGTCGACACCTACGGTACCGACCGACACTAGACACCACTGACTCCCCTCAACGAGCGAGGATAGTAGGGAGCATCACTCGCGATCAACCCGCTTGACAGGCTTACCTTCCGCCGGCCCCCCGCTTGCGGCCTCGCCGCAAGTACCCTCCGGCCCGCGTCAGTGAGGCGGCCGCGAGCATCGAGCAGGCCCATGCGGACACAGAGTTGTTTGATCGTCAGCGCCCTCGTCTCGGCCAGGCCCAGCGCGCGTGACACTCGTTCAGCGTCGCGGATACCACGCTCCGCAGCTTCCAGCACCTCGACAACGAAGGCGGGGAGGCCATCAGCAGACCCGGAGAAATCGCCAGCACTTTCAAAGCGCCGAAGGCTCATCTCCTCCTGCGCCACGCGCCCCTCCAGACTGTAGTCACCCCAGTCGCGTTGCATTTCTGGGCTCATTCGCCGATCTTTAAATAGGGGGACCCATGGCAAAATTCCCCTGGCTTGATTTTGCCACAATATGGCAGGGATATTGTTCGGAACAGTGTGCTGCATCACAAATAGGCTCTCACATCCCTCGTACCCCAATGCCATACTATTTATTCTTGAGTATTTTTGACAAAGCGTGCGAATTTCAGCCGTCTCATCGGAAGTCCACTGGGCAGCAGAGAAGTCGGCTGCAGACATTGCGGAGTGGACGGCATGGATCCTCGGATCCTTTTCGAGTGCCTGCAGTGCTTTGGGAGAGATGGCAAAGGTGACCAGGTGGAAGCGAATAAATCCATAGGAGTGCCAACTCCTAATGGTCTTATTGCGCATCCACGCGTTCACGTAGCCCCTCACCCTGTTTCCCGTCCCACAGAAGTCTTCGACCAAAATAATGCTGCGCGTCCTACTCCTTCTCATGGAGTCAATTGATTCCGGGTAGGAGACCTTCTGTGCATCTGGGTAAAGGCCAAGCGTTTCACGGATCACGTTCCCTACCAGGCCTTCACTCCCCGCTAGTGGCCTGAAGGGTTGGTCCAGGGGAGCAAAGAACGAAGCACTGTCGGAATCCTGGGTCGCGTCAGCCCCCTCCGGCAGCGGAAGCTCCCTAACCGGAACGACGACCGCCGGCATCTGGATACGTTCTTGCACACTGAACAGCACCTGCGCGAGCTCGGCTCGGATTCTGCTATCGAAGCAAATCTGCAGGCTATTCAACAGAAGCTCAGCTAGTCGCTGCTCCTCCTGCGGAAAATTCTGAATCCAGGCAGAGCCTTGGGCTGTGTCACTAGGCCGGTCCATGGGCGCATGCTATACGGGGAGCCGTGGTATCCAGCACAGTTTGAGGACAGGCGATGCCCTGAGTACGAGAGGACGCTTCGCTGGATCTGGCGCTGGCCCCGGACCTGAATACCTCGGCATCGAAGCATCATGAGCGTCAGCGGATTCGCGGACCGCGCTGATCCCGGCGAACCGGCGGCAGCTGCTGAACTTGCGGCTGCGGAACGGCGGGGCGCTGGGCCGAGTCCTGAACCTGTCGCTGTTCGACGGACTCGGCCCAGCGACTGGGCGCGGGCCGGACAGTCCGGGTGGGCCGTCCACCACGCTGCTGGAGTTGTTCGCGGTGGGCTTGGAGTTCAGCTTGGCGGCCGGCTCGGCGGCGTTCGGCGAGGGTCGGCTGGCGGCGTTCCTCCACCTGCGGCTGCTCGGGCTGGGTGGCCTCGGTGGTGAGCTGGCGGCGTTCGGCGAGGACCGTGCTGACGTGTTCGGCGACGTGCTGCTGGGCCAGGGCGGCGTCGTCCAGGCGCGGTCGGTCGGCGAGCCACGTGGCGCCGGTCCGGGTGGCGACGGTGCGCAGGATCTCGGCCTGGTCCGTCTCGGGCAGGGTGCGGTAGACGTCGGCGGCGAGTCGGCGGAGGGCCTGCTGGTCGCTGTCAGCGGGGGCCGTCGCCGGGGCGTTCGAGGTGGTGATGCGGCGGGCGGCGATGGCGGCTTCGGTGGCCGTCCAGTAGGCGTTGTGGCCGGTTCGGCCTTCCTCGATGTAGGGGCCGGCGGGCTGGGCGGCGGTGTCGTCGGTGATCCGGTACTGGTCGCGGTAGGCGGCGACGACGGCCAGCTGCTTCTCCCACTGGTTCCGCAGGGTGGGGTCGGTCGGGGCTTCGCCGAGGGTGCGGCTCCACTCCGGCCGGTTCTCCAGGGTGCGGTCGCCGAGTACCGAGACGCGGTTGGCGATCAGCGTGGTGCTCTCGGTCAGGTACTCGTGGTGGCGCAGGTACTCGTGGTGGCGCGGGTTGGCGGCGGTGGAGTGCGGCACCGGGCTGATCCAGGCGGGGAGGTCGGCGCGGCCGGAGGCGTCATGGGTGTGGGCGAGGGCCTGCTGCTGGGCGTACTGGAGGAGTTCCGGCAGCGCGGTGCGGCCGGTCGCCCCGGTGAGGGTGGTCTCCGCGGTGGTGCCGGTGTTCTCGATGGTCTTGAGGGTCCAGGCGAGGGTGCGCCACAGCTCCGCTTCGGCGCGGTCACCCTGCTGGGCGGCGGTCACCGGGGCGTCGGCGGCGAGGTGGCGGCCGACGCGCCAGGCGAGGACCTGGCTGAGGCTGTCGGCGCCGGTGAGCGGGCGCTGTTCGGCAACCTGGCGCAGCAGGGTGGCGGGTTCGTGGCCGGCGGTCTCGGCGCGGCGCAGGGCGGCGGTGAGGGCGGGCCAGGTGTTCTCGCCCAGTGCGCGGGTGGCGTGCTCGTTGCCGAGGACGGTGGCAGCGAGGGCCTGGTGGCGGAGGGCTTCGGGGGCCTGCTGATGGGTCTCGGGGATGCCGTCGGTGGCCAGGTTGGTGCGGGCGGCTCGGGTCAGGGCGGTGACCGGGTCGCTGGCGCCGATGGTCTGGTTCGCGGCAGTGGTGAGCAGGGTGGTGGTGTCGCGGCCGGTGCGCTCGGCTGCGGCCAGGGCGCCGGCGAGGTGGGGCCACTGCGGGTGGGCGGTGACGCGGTCGGTGGTGGTGCTGAGCGCGGTGGCGGCGGCGTCGGCGTAGCGGTTGAGGGTGTCGGCGGCGACGTGCGGGTGCGCGTCGGCGGCCTGGGCAGCGGCGGGCGCGATGCGCAGGGCGGCCGGTTCAGTGGTCGCGGCCTCGGGGTCGAAGCGGTGGGCGGGCAGGCCGGTGAGCTGCGCGACAAGGGCGGCGTAGCGGGTGGTGTCGGTGGTGGTGGGGGCGTTGAGGTGGGCGGGTGCGGGGCGGTCGTCGGTGATGGTGTTCAGGCGCCAGGCGAGGGCCTGGGCCGGGGAGTCAGCGGTGGTCAGGTCGCCGCGCCAGGTGGCGACGGCGAGCAGGCGCTCGGGCTGCCAGCCGGCGGCTTCGGCGCCTCGCAGGGCGCGGGTGACGGCGGTCATCGCGTCGTCAGTGGTGATCTGCTCGGCGAGGGCGGGGCCGAGGAGTCGGTGGATCAGCTGGTGGTAGCAGGGGGTGGTCAGGATCTCGACGGCGTGCTGGTGACGGGGCGCCAGGGTGGCCAGGGAGACGGCCTCCTCCTGGGCGCTTCGGATGGTCTCGGTGGCGGAGAGCTGGGTGCCCTCATGGCCCAGCACGCGCTCCAGCACCTCGCGGGCGGCGAAGGAGTTGGGGTCGTTCTTGGGCTGGTCGAGCTGCTCGTCAGTGTCGAACGGCAGCAGCTCGTGGGTGGCGGTGTAGAGGGTGGTCTTGTGGCGGGCGCGGCTGAGCTGGACGTACAGTTCCTCGCGGGTGGTGTCGTCGGTGACCAGGGGGTGGGCGGTGTCGACGGTGCCGCCCTGGGAGCGGGTGACGGTGGAGGCGTAGAGCAGCTGGACGTTGGCTGCGACGTACTCGGCGGGCAGGGTGAGGCGTCCGCGGTGCTCCAGGTGGCGGACCTTGAGCGAGCCGTCCTCGTGACGCTTGAGGACCTGCCAGGCGTCGCCGTTCTTGACGAAGTCCGCGCCCCGGTTGGTGGTGATCTTGCGGTTGTTCTCGCGGGTGACGATCCAGTCGCCGCGGCCCGCGCGGTTGCCGTCGCGCAGCAGCACGCCGTCGGTCTCGACCTGGCCGGCGGCCACGCGGTCCTCGCGGGCGCGGGCGGACAGGGCGGTGACGTCGGTGCCGGTGCGGGCGCTGATCAGGGTGGTGCGGCCGGCGAGCATGTCGGCCTTCCAGCCCTCGTAGGCGGCTTCGACCATGGCGGTGCGCGAGCCGCTGACCACCCGCTGGTTGGCGAAGTAGAAGTCCAGACCGGAGCTGTCGCCGGTGCGGATCTTGAGGGTGGCGGCGGCCTCGTCCTTGTCGCTGAACCGGTGGAGGGTGGTGAGTTCGACGGCGCCGGCTTCGGCGGCGATCAGCCGCAGCGCTCCGCCCGCTTCGACGCTGCTGAGCTGGCGGTAGTCGCCGAGCAGGCGCACGCTCGCGCCGTGCTCGGCGGCGATGCGGGTGAGGCGGTCCAGGTTCAGGGTGCCCGCCATCCCGGCCTCGTCCACCAGGACGACGTCGCCCGGGTTCAGCACGAAGCCGGCCCGGTTCGACGGCACGTTCTGGCCGGTGCTGAGCTGGGCGGCGTAGGTGCCGCCGGTGTGCTCCCAGAGGAACTTGTGGAGGTTCTCGGCGGGCTGCTTGAGGTCGCGGGCGAGGACGGCGGCGGAGGCCGCGGAGGTGGCGAGCGGGACGACGCGCTGACCGGCCTGGTTGGCGACGTGGACGTACGCCTGCATCGCGGTGGTCTTGCCGGAGCCTGCCGGGCCGAGGCCGAGGGAGACCAGCCGGGTGTCGGTGGCGAACGCGGTGACGAGGGCGCGCTGGCCCTCGTCCAGGGCGCGGTGGCGGGCCTCGAAGCCGTCGATCGCGGCGCCGACGAAGGCCGGGTTCAGACCCTCGTTGACGGGGGTGAGGGCAGCGTCCACCAGGCGGCGCTCGGCGTCCAGGATGGCGGTGCTGGTGTAGCGGGTGGAGGCGTGCTGGACGAACACGGAGTCGCCGTTGGCACGGCGCAGTTCCTCGGGCTCGTCGAGCAGCGCGGGGGCGTCGACGCGGATGCTGTGGGCCGGTGAGACGGCTTCGGTGACGATCGCTTCGACCAGCTGCCGGTGCTCGGTGGTGCTGGTGGTGGGGTGCTCGGAGCGGACCAGGCGCTCGGCGTGGGCGCGCAGGTTCCACACCGTCCACACCGCGCGCTCCTCGCCGACGGCGGTGATCACGGCGGCGGCCAGGGTGGGGATCTCGACCGGCTTCGTCTCCTCCTGCCGAGCGGTGGCCGGGGTGCTTTCGGGCGCGGGGACGGCCGCCATCACGCGCCGGACGATGTCCTGGCCGTGGGCTGTGGTGACGGTGTGGGTCCAGTCGGCGCGCATCTCCTCCAGGGAGCGGGCGGCCTTCTTGCCCTCGCGGGTGTCGAGGTTGGCCTGGCGGGCGAGCTGGTGGGTCATGCCGCGGGAGGGGTCGTGCTCGTGGTCGCGCCGGTACTCCCGAAGGAGCTGCTCGTAGCGGGCTTCGATCTCGGTGCGGCGGGAGGAGAAGTGGGTGATCGCCTCGGTGGGGACGCCGACGATCTCGCGCACCGGCTGGCGCTTGGTGGCGGAGTCCTCGCGGGCCTCGAAGGTGACGCCGAGCCGGGCGGTCAGCTCGGTCTCGAAGCGGGAGTTGTAGAACTCGCTGGTGGCGACGGTCATCGCCAGCAGGCCGCGGGCGTCCAGCGAACGCCACTTCCCGTCGGCGCCCTGGATCTTGTTGGCGATGACGACGTGGGTGTGCAGGTTGGGGTCGCCGGCCCGGCTGTCGTAGTGGTCGAACGCGACGGCGACCAGGCCCTTGGTGTCGATCTGGGCCTGGCCGGTGCTGCCGGTGCGGGTGTGCGCGGCGTTCTCCTCCAGCAGCTCCAGCGCGGCGTCGCGGGCGGCCTCGTGGGCCTCGCGGACGGCGGCGCGGACCTCCGGTCGCTCGTCCAGCGCCCACAGCACCGCGGCGGACTTCACCGGGGCGAAGACGAGGTCGAAGCCCGCGACGGCGGCGCGCTGGCGGCGGGACTCCTCGTGCTGGACCTTCTTGATCTCGGCGCTGGTGGGGGTGCGCCGGGTCTCCTTCTCGATGACGGCCAGGCGCCGTTCGACGCGCTCGGCGAACGGATCGAGGGGCTCGTACTCGGGGTACTTGCGGCCGAGGGTGGCGGCCTTGATCGCGGCGGCCTGGACGGCCTTGAGCTGGTCCTCGTCCATGTCGGCGCGCACGTTGGCGGCCAGGTGCTCGGCGATGATGCGTTCGGCGTCCGGGTGCTGGCCCAGGCCGAACAGGTGCTTCATCTGCTGCTCGGTGACGGTGGTCCCGTCGAGTCCGAGCAGGGGCGCACCACGGCCGAGCCAGATGCCCGCCGGGTTGCCCTTCTGGGTGTAGTACTCCCCGGCGGACTGACCCCGCTGACGCTGTACGTCGCCGCCCGCGACCTGGCGCGTCAGGTAGGTGTAGCCGTTGCCGGCGGTGAGCTTGTGGATGGTCATCAACGCGACCGCCCCCAGCTTTTCCGATCCCGGATGAGGGTGGATGTGCCGGCTATTCGCGCCGCCGATTCACCTGCCTCATCAAATGCCATGCGAGCACTTTAGCCCCGCGCAGCGGACCATGCTCAGAATATCTGCAAGAGGTGTCTGGATATCTTCGAGTGGAGCAGACGGTGATGCCAGGTGACCTCGACTCATCGCATCTGACCTGCAGAGTCGATGAGCCCATGATCGCGAAGTGACGGTTTTCCTGTCATTCATCTCTCGATATTTATCGTCACTTCTTAGGGCTTATCAGCCGCAAAGACAAGGGTTTTCCGAGCTGGGCTTTTATAGCTAGAGTCACGGCCAGAAAGGGCCACTCGCTCTTCTGATGAGAGTTGCTCCCTGCTGCTGCGGAGCAATGGAACCGATCCCCATCGACTCCCTGGGATGCCGCCCCTGTGACGAACCGTGTACCTCGTACTGCTCACGCCGACGCGCCACTCGCGCAGCTGCTCCGCTCGCGCCCTGGCTACGTGCCGCCGACCGTCGGCGAGCGGGTGGTCGTCGCCGCAGACCTGCTGGCACCCAGCCGCCATCCGCGCGCCGTGATGAACCTGATCCGGTTCGTTCGTGACTGGCAGCCGGACCGGGTGGTTGTCATGAGCGCCAGCCAACCCAGTTCGACTCGTAAGCGCTCCGAATGCACCATGAGCGCCCTCACTCAGCTACGCGCCGTCTACTCAGGAGACGTCGTCATCCAGGCCGGGGCTGGAGCAGGCGGAGCCTACTTCGCAGCTGGCCCGTGTCCATGCTGGCCCGCAGTCATCTCCGATCTGGGCCTTGCGGTCGTCGCCGGAATCCACCCGGTCGCACCGGGGTGGCTGAGCCTCAGCGCGACCGGCCCCGGCTCCAGTCGCTATCCGGGCGCGCTCGCTATCCTGCTCGCCCGCGGGTTCGGACACTCCATCATCTGCAGCGGAACCAGCGGCCTCGCGCTGATCGGAGAGATCCCGATCGGCGACCCGGCGGCCGAAACTCTCTGGGGCTTCGAGATCGGAACGCTTCGCCGCACCACAACGTCGACGACCTCGCCCTTCCGCCCGGCGATGGGCTTCGGAGTAGTCGACTCCACGACCGGCGTCGCCGAGCCCATCGCCGTACCGATCTCGCGCGGTGGGGCGTTCACGTTCGACGGAGTCACCTACGCCGCGTAGCGGCCAACCTGCGCAGCGGCGTACGGGGCCCGGTCACCCGTACAGGAAGGGCATGTCCCCGGCTTGCCCAGCTCCACTCACCAGATCAGACCACTGCGGAGAGGACGCCGCGCGGCCAATGACCGAGCCAGAACACTGCCGTGGACGGCTCGGCTTGGTCCTCGGTCGAGCCGTCGTGGGGCAGCAGTTCGGTGGGGGCGATGTAGCCCTCGCCCGGGGCCAGCCGGATGCGGAAGACCCGCAGCGGCTGCCGACCGGCGACGTAGGACCGCAGGTCGTCGGTGTGGGGGTAGCGGCCGGCGGGGTCGGCGTGGAGGGTGCGGCAGATGGTGCGGATGTCGAGGTCGGCGAGCAGGAGGTAGCGGGTTCCTGGGCCGAGGTTGAAGCACAGGCGCCGTCGGCCGGTGTGCTTGGACTGGTAGTCCAGGCGGTCCCAGTTGTCGACGTGCAGTCCGATGCGGCGGCCGTCCTGGTAGTTGGGAGTGGTGGTCAGCGATTTGGCGGGGCTGGCGGCCTGGCCGAGGTGCACGGCGTCCGGATCCCCGAGCGGGTCGGCCAAAGCCGCCAGGCTCGCGGGCACCGGGCCGTCGGGGAGCTTGACCAGCTCCACCAGCGTGTTGTCGGCGGTCTGGGCCCTGGGCTTGAGTCGTGCGGCCAGGTCGGCCGTCAGGGGTTGCCAGGGGCCGGCTGGAAGGACGGCCCCTGGTTCGTACTCCGGCTCGCCGCCGACGGTGCGGACACCAGCGATCTCGCAGCGGGCGATGAGGGCGGCGGGGTCGGTGTGGGCGATGGCGAGGTTCAATCCGGGCTCCTCCCGGTTCGGGTCACCGGCGCTGGTTCAGGGTGTCGCCGAAGGTCACGTCCAGCTCCGCGATCAGGGCTTCGGCGAGTTCAGACTGCTGGGCCCGGTCGATGACCACCTTGGTGAGATGGGCGACGCCCCGCAGCGAGGTCAGGTCGTTGCCGCGTAGGTCCAGGCCCTGGTACTTGCCCCGCCCGAACTCGGTCAGCCGCAGTGCGCACGCGTCCAGGACCGCTCCGGTCAGGTCGCAGCCGGTGAACGACGCTTCGGTGAGCACGCACTTGGAGAACGCGACCGGCCCGGTGGCGCGGACTTGCTCGAAGGTCGCGTAGTCGAGTTTGCAGTTCTCGAAGAGCACGTTGTCCAGGGCCACGCCGGTGAGGCCGACACCCATGATCTTGCAGTTGCGGAAGGTGACGCGGGACAGCTTGCTGTCGGCGATGCGGGCGGTGGCCAGGTCGCAGGTGTCGAACTCGACGGAGTCCAGGCGGGCCTTGTCGAGCTGGACGCGATCGGCCCGCAGTCCCTTGACGCGGCCGGTGATGAGGCTGGTGTCGGACAGGTCCAGGTCCCGCAGGTCGGCGTCGCCGTACTGGAAGTCCTGGACGATGCCCCGGGCGGAGTCCAGGGAGGTGACGTTGGACAGGTAGAGGCCGGGCTCGTCCAGGGTGGGCAGGGTGACGGTGACGCGGCCGAAGGTGATGCTGTCCACGGGTGGGGCTCCGCTCTGTCGGGCCGGGCCCGCACCGCGCGGTGCGGGCCCGGGTGCTCAGGTGGTGCTACTTGCTGGTCTTGTTGTCCCAGGTGGGCCGGTTGTCGAAGGACGAGCCGACGTTGTCCCAGGTCGGTCGGTTGTCGAACTTGGCGACCGCGACCGGGTGACTGGACGTCAGGTCGGCCACCACGGGGGAATCGGTGGCGGCCAGCAGTTCGAGGATGGTCATGCTGCTTGCTCCTCTCGGACGCTATCGGAAAGTGCTGTGACGAGGGCCTGCCTGGACACGCGGCAGTAGTTGGTTTCGGTGGTGTCCAGGCGCCCGTTCTCGAAGTAGCGATTGCCGGCCTGGGCTCCCCGGCAGAAGCCGAAGAACTCGCACCGGGCCTCGCACTCATCCAGGCCGGTCAGGAACTCGCGCACGTACCGCAGGAGGTGCGCGCGGTCCAGCATGGAGCCGATGGTCAGCTCCATGACGTTGCCGGCCCGGAAGTCGTTGTATGCCGAGTCGCTGATGCCCGCGAACTCGGGCGAGAGCAGGACCACGTCCCCGGCGGCGGAGACGGTCGGGATCGGGTCGATCAGCACGTCGTCCCACGCGGCCGGACCCGCTGTACGGGCGGACCGCAGGTAGCTGCCGAGCCGGTCGACCTCGCGGACGGTCAGCTCCTGGTGTCGCCTCGACCAGGCGATGGTGCGGCGCCAGAACTCGCGGGCCTGCTCGACGGTGGGTACCGCCCGGCCGGTGTTGACGCCCTCGGTCTCCTCCATGTTCAACCCAACGCTGTGGCAGCCCAGGCCGGCCATGAAGTCCAGCAGCCCTTCCGGGTCTCCGATGCTCTCGGCGCTGACGACCGCGATGGCGGAGAACCGGACCTCGTGCTCCCGCAGTCGGCCGATGCCCTTCATGATCCGGTCGAAGGCCGGGCGTCCGGCCCAGTCGACGCGCTGGCGGTTGAGGGCGGCCGGGCCGTCGATGCTCACCCCGATCCGGAACCCGTACTCGGTCAGGAAGTCGCACCAGGCCGGGTTGATCAGTACCGCGTTGGTCTGCACCGAGTGCTCGACCAGGCCGGCCTGCCGCAGCGGCTCGAACGGGGCCAGCAGCTCGGCCAACCGCTGCCGCCCAACGGCCAGCGGCTCGCCCGCATGCCACAGGACCTCGATGGGCGAGGAGGTCGTGGTGTCGGCGAACTCGGCGATCGACCGGGCCACCGCCTCGGCGACCGCCACCGGCATTGGTGTGCGCCGGCCTCGGTCGGGCAGGTAGCAGTAGGTGCAGTTGAGGTTGCAGAAGCCGTCGGGCTGCACGACCACTGTGTTCGGACGGCGGGCGATGCGGCGCCGGTAGCGGGCCAAGGTCTGCATCGTGCTGGCTCCTCACTCGGTCAGAGGGATTCGGTGCCCGGGTCGGCGTCCGGCGCGCTGGTTGCGGCGAGCGGCAGGTACTGAGGCGGTTGGTGCTCGACCAGGTAGCCGAGCAGACCGAGCACGACGAGGTGGCCGGACACCACCAGGGCCTTCATGGCCTCGCCGAGCAGGTCACGGTGGGGGCCGCGGTGCTGGGTGCTCATGCCACGGACCCCAGTTCGGCATGGACGGTCTTGCCGTTCGGCAGTTGGTCAGCGCCCCAGTGGCCGCCGGTGAGGTGGTGGACCAGTGCGATGCCCCGGCCGCCCTCGTCCTGCCCATCGGCCTTGACCATGACCGGCAGGATGCGACAACCATCCGTGACGCGGATCTGAACCGCCTTCTCGGTGAGCCGTTCGATCTCGACCCGCATTCGCAGCCGGCACCCGGTCTTGGACGCGTTGGTCGCCAGCTCCGAGACGATCACCTGGGCGTCCTCGGCCAAGTGCTCCAGGCCCCAGACCGCAAGCTGCACGCGCACCAGCCGACGGGCGGCAGACACGGACTCGGCCCGGTAAGGCAGATCCACGCCGACCAACTCTGTACCGCTGATGGCTGCGGTCACGGCAGCCGTTGGCTCGGCTCCCGAAGGCATGCCAGCAGTGAAGGCCATGGCGGAACTCCTGGTTGGAGTGCGGTTGAGGGTTGGCCGGTGCCAGGCCCGGAACACAGGACGGGCCTGGCACCAGATGCCGTCCCCGAGAGGAGGACGGCCTCGCGTAACCAGTGAACGACCGTCAGCTACCGCTCGGTGAGGCAAAGTACGAGTCCCTCTGGTCCCCGCTCGACCGGAAAACTTGACCGCCTCATTACCCGACCCCCTGCACACCACGTGACACCGCGGCTACGTTGATCGCATGGTGGCCAACGTCGCACTCCGCCTCCGGATGGCCGAACGCCGCATGACGAAGGCAGAGTTAGCCCGCGAAGTGAACGCCGAGGTCAAGATCCTCACGGGGAAGCTCGGCACAGTATCAGAGCGCACGGTCCACAACTGGCTGACCGGTCAGACCCGTTGGCCGCCAGTGAAGATCCGCCTTGCGCTCACGGCAGTATTCGACTGCCCACCCGAGGAACTGGGATTCGTCCCCACGGGACGAGCCCGACGCAGCACATCGGAGGAAGACGTGAGGCGACGCGACTTCGTAGCAGCCGCTGGAGGCACCGCCGTGGCCGCACTCACGGGCGCCGCGGCCGGACCACGTCGGATCGGAATCGGCGACGTCCAACAGTTGCAAGCCCGCTTCGCCGAGGTCGTCGCCAGCGACCACCGCCACGGCGGTCGCCTCAGCATCGAGACCCGGGCGGGCCAGTTGGCCGACGAAGCGCTCGCCCTGCAGGAGCGCGGTACCGCCACCCAGCGGATCAGGGCTCAGCTGTACGCCAGCGCGGCCTCCTTCATGTCGAGCGCGATGTGGGCCGCCATCGACGGCCGCCGCTTCGACACCGCTCTCCAGTACCACCAGAAGGCTGCCTCCCTGGCAGCCATGTCCGGTGACTCGTCCATCCAGTTCCGCATCTGGTCCCACGCCGGCAGCCTCTACCGGCATCTCGGCCGGCCCGGTGACGCGCTTGCGGCCAACGATGTGGCCCGCAACCTGCCCATCGCCCGGCGCGACCCGTTGTTCGCCTCCCTCGGACACGCCCGCCATGCGGCCATCCACGGCCTGACCGGCGACACCAATGCCGTGCGACGCTCCCTCGGGCACGCACAGGAGGCCCTGGAGCGGGCCGACTCCGGCGCGTCACGCCCACTGTGGATAACAGCCTTCTACGACCAGGCCGAACTCGACTCCCTGGCCCTGGCCGCCTACCTCTCGGCCGGCAGTTGGGAGGAAGCGGAAGCTCACGCGCACCGCAGCATGGCGCTTCGCCGGGGCGCCATGCAGCGCTCGCACGCGATCACCACCGTCCGCCTCGCCCACGCCCAGCTCGGCCAGGGCGACCTCGAACCCGCTGTCGCCACCGC
Source organism: Kitasatospora sp. NPDC036755 (assembly GCF_040636595.1). NCBI lineage: Bacteria > Bacillati > Actinomycetota > Actinomycetes > Kitasatosporales > Streptomycetaceae > Kitasatospora > Kitasatospora sp. NPDC036755. Next base: position 1,621 of record NZ_JBEZUT010000220.1, on the reverse strand, counting down.
CATGTCGGTCCCGGCGGAGGTCTCCGCCCACCCCCGCGTCACCGGCATGCTGAACGCCTTCGGTACCAAGCTGAGCGACCTGGCCGATGGCAGCAGCCTGGCCCGCTCCTGGGCCGAGTACGCACACAACACCAGGAGGACCACCGCGTGACGATCGAGCTCCGCCACCACACCGACCTCACCGCGCGGGCCCGCCAGGACCTGCTGGACGTCTACGCCGACGTGCGGGCGCCCCTGCTGCACCTGGCCAACTACCGCGTCCAGACATTCGCCGAGCGACTCGACCGCCACGCCACCGAGCCCGGCTTCGCGCTCGTCCTCGGCTACGACGGCGACGTCCCGATCGGCTACGCCTACGGCAACACCGCCGACGCCGACGACCGGTACTGGAAGCGCATGAGCGGACCGCTGCCCGATGGCTTCACCGACACCCCCGTACTGGTCATCAAGGAAATCGGCGTCCGCATCCCCTGGCGCGGTACCGGTACCGCCCGCCGTATCCACGACGAACTCCTCGCCCACCGCACCGAAGACCGCGTCACCCTGATGGTCAATCCGCTCGCCGGGGACGGCAAGGTCCAGGCCCTGTACGAGTCCTGGGGCTACCAGGCCTTCAACAGCCAGCAGCCCTCGCCTGACTCGCCCCGGCTCACCGCCATGATCCGCCCACGCTGACAGCGTCCGAATCGGCAAGCCCGAGACCAGTACCTGCTCGGGCTCGGGAACTGCCCACTCGTCGAACGCGGGACGAAGTAGATATTCGAGCCGGTCAGAGACCGGCCGGGTGGCTGGACAGCCAACTGGAGTGCCGGTCCCGCAATCGATCCCGCTCTTCGGGCGTGGCGAGAAAAACGTCGGCGCCACCGTCATAAGGATGGTGGATGCGCTCCAGACGGGCATCGGCGACCAGGACGTCCGCAGTCTTGTCGTCGGCAACGTCACGCAGCAAGTCGTCGATGCACCCACGTTGCCAGGGCCGGCGAGCAGCGAAGAGGTGGTAGTAGGTGCGGAACTCCGGGGCAGGGTCGTCGTGGATCAGCAAGCTCTGCCAGTAGCCAGCATCTGGTTGGTGAGGCGGCACATCGGGCTCCGCCGTCCATTTGGGGATGATCACGTACACATCCTCGCCTGCGAACAGTTCGTCGAGGACGGTGTTGTAGCGCTCCAAGACGATTGCGTACTCGGTCTCGTCCTGCGGGTAGCGCTTCGACTCCGGCAGGCTGTGAAAGCGGACCCAGAGATCTCGGTAAGGGCCACGGAGTTGGTGCCCAACCGGAGGGCAGCTGGGCCACCGCCGATTCCACAGTTCCGTCAATGCTGCCCGTCCGCTTCCAGACACCTGAGGCACCGATCCTCTCGATATACGCCCGTGGTCGATGGTCATGATGCCCGAGACCCCGGCAGTGGCACGCGCCAGTACATCAACCCGACGTGACGGTGTTCTCCACCTGAGCCGAAGGGGGTTCGCCACCCGAGGCGGTGGTCGATCCGCTCCGAGTGACCGCTTCCCTGAGCCGGGCAGCCAAGTCCTCCGGGACCTCGACCCGGGCTTGGAGAGCAGGTCCGGGCTTGACTATCAGCCTGATTCCGCTGTCCAGGAGAAGCTGCCGACGCCCTGCGG